>CAMDVC010000062.1 GCA_945878785.1 Bifidobacterium breve
GGGGAAAGTGGTTTCTTGGCTGGTGGTGCGAGCGCTAAAGAAGGGCCTCGTCTGATGCCGTACAAAGTGCGCAAGCCGGTGATTGCAGCCATTAACGGTCATGCTGTCGGAGTAGGTATTACGTACCCGATGTTGTGCGACATTCGCATCGTGTCTGAGACTGCGAAGATCCAATATGCCATGGTGCGACGTGGAATCTTGCCTGAACTCGGCTCTCACGTTTTGTTGCCACGGGTTATTGGGTTTTCGCGTGCAGCAGACTTGTTGCTTACTGGTCGCCTCATCATGGGCACAGAGGCAGCGGAAATGGGTCTTGCTTCCCGGGCAGTTCCTGCAGATGAAGTTCTTGCAGTCGCCACAGAAATGGCACGCGATATTGCCGTCAATGTGTCACCCGTTTCAGCAGCACTCGCAAAGCAGCTGATGTGGGACGGAATGAACACAAGTGTTGATCACATGATCATGACTGAAGGAAAGCTGTTGCCCGGCCTTGCCGCTGCGCATGATTCCGCAGAAGGTGTGCGTGCCTTTTTCGAAAAGCGCGTCCCACTGTGGCGTTCACGCGTCTCATCTGACATACCCGTTATCCCGAAGTAAGGTTTAGAAATGCAAACAGCTCACATCAACGGTGTTGATCTCGCCTTCCAAGACTCAGGTGGCAAAGGTTCAGTTGTCATTCTCAGTCATGGCTTCCTCATGGATCACACAATGTTCGATGCGCAAGTGGCGGCATTGACGCCGACTTATCGTGTCATCACTTGGGACGAACGTGGTTTCGGTGGAACATTGGCTACAGGTGAATTCACATACTGGGATTCTGCAACTGATGTTCTCGGTCTGATGGATCATTTAGGAATCGAATCGGCGGTAATTGGCGGAATGTCGCAAGGCGGGTTCTTGTCGCTCCGCGTTGCACTCACAGCTCCATCGAGAGTTAAAGCCTTGATCCTTCTTGACACGCAGGCCGGTACAGAAGACCCAGCAACAGTTGAGCCATACAACCAATTGCATGCTGCATGGATAGAACATGGTGCCGTTGCAGTGCAAGATGTCATTGCAAGTCTGATTCTCGGACCTGGGGAATGGAATGAATGGTTTGCCAAATGGGGCGCCATGGAGCCCGACCAATTCACAAAGGCATTTAATTGTCTGATGCATCGTGACGACATCACTGAACGCATGGATGAGATTACGTGCCCCGCGCTCATCGTGCACGGAACTGCAGACGCGGCTATTCCGATGGAAAAAGCCGAGGTACTGCGCGACCGCATCGCTGGCCCCACCACGTTGGTGCCAATTGACGGTGGACCTCATGCTGCAAACATGACCCATTCTGAGCCCGTGAACAAGGCCATTGTCCAGTTCTTGGCAGCACTCGACTAACTGAAAGACTGTTCTCATAAAACATTGGGGGGCACATGCCGTTAGAACTAGATCTTGGACCTGCTGCACAAGCATTTCGTACTGAACTTCGCGAATGGTTGAAGACCAACGTTCCGAAAGAACTTGTTGGTGTGTCAGCAGAGTCCCTTGCGCGCGGCAACATGACCGCTGCTGGTAAGGCGTGGGTGAAGACCCTTACTGAAGCGGGTTACATGTGTGTGTCGTGGCCGAAGGAATACGGCGGTCGTGGTCTCACCGGAATTGAAGTTGCTGTGATGAACGAAGAGTTCTCTCGTGCAGATGTTCCTCGTGTAACTCGCGGCATGGGTGAATGGCTTGTCGGTCCTTCCATCATTGTGTGGGGAACCGATGAGCAAAAGAAAGAATTCTTGCCACGCATTATTGATGGCACACACCGCTATTGCCAAGGTTTCTCAGAGCCCGATGCAGGTTCTGATCTTGCAAGTTTGAAAACTCGCGGAATCATCGATGGTGACGAAGTGGTTATCACTGGTCAGAAAGTGTGGACCTCTGGTGCAACAGAAGCGAACATGATGTTCTGCTTGTGCCGCACTGACCCTGACACTCCTAAGCATCAGGGCATTTCCTATGTTCTCTTGCCAATGTTTACGCCAGAGAAGGAATCAAACGGCATTGAATTGCGTCCAATTCAACAGCCGCACGGCGCGTCGCATTTCACTGAGACCTTCATGACCGAGTCCCGTGCGCCTATTACAAACATCATCGGTGGCATGAACAACGGTTGGCGCGTCACCATGACAACACTTGGTAACGAGCGCGGAGGAAACGCAACAACTCAACATGTTGAATTCACTCGCCAGTTCTGGGATGGTGTCAAGCTTCTGAAAGAAAAGGGTCTCACGTCTGACCCAGTGGTTCGTCAAAACCTGGCGTGGGCATTTTCACATGTAGAGATCATGCGTTTCCAAGGCCTGAAGTTGTTGTCCGAAGTCCTTGCTCGTAAAGAGCCGGGACCCGCAGCATCAATCAACAAGATGTTCTGGTCAGAGTATGCACAGAAATTCAGTACGTTCATGGTGAATGCACGTGGAGCAGATTCCATGCTGATCGAGAACGACAAAGACGGCAGGTACGAAGTTGATCGTTGGATTGGTTCCATGTTTCAGCATCGTTCGTCCACCATCTGGGGCGGAACTGCACAAGTGCAGCGCAACATTGTTGGTGAACGAGTGTTGGGCCTGCCTAAAGAGCCAGACCCAACAAAACCTCGCCCGAACCCGACTTAGACCTGGTCGTCTTCTTCGGCGTGCTTGCCGGTCTCAAATGCCGTTCCACGAAGAGTCTCTTCCATGCGGCGCTTCTTTTCGCGCATATTGGCGATCGCTTCAGACGTGCTTGTGAACACAAGACGAGCATTCTTGCCGTCTCGCTTCCACTGTTGTGTATCGCCGGAGTGAATGCCCATTTGTGCCGCATCGGCATAGGCATCAATTCCAGCTGAAAGATAAATGAATGCCCAACCGTCTTGGGTGCGCTTTTCGATCAGTTCCCGAATTTGCGCCAGATTGAACTCGCGGCTTTGATTCTCTTCGCCGTCAGTGATGGTGACGAAGATGATGTCCTCGGCCTGTAAACCTGCAGCGATGCGCGCTGATTGATCGACCATGGTTCGCCCAATCAGTAGCCCAGTTGCATCCAGCAGTGGAGTTCCACCGCGAGGTACAAACGTTTGTGAATCCAGATGAGTGATCTCTGGAAGCGGGGCCCCCCAGATTGTGACATCCTGCGGATCTTGCGAATCGAACTGCACGATGGTCATGCGTGCGTCAGTTCCGTTGCGAATCTGCTCATCAATGAATGTGTTGAAGCCACCGATCACGTCGTTAGCGATGGGTGCCATTGACCCGGATCTGTCGATGAGGGTGACGAGATGGGTTGAGTTGGGGTTAGTAGTTGACATGGGTTCTCCTTATGTAGAACCACCATTAAGGTGGTATCTACAATAATACCCTGTGGGTGTGTCAGCGCTTTTTAGAGGTGCCAGTAGGCCGGATTTTGTCCAGATTGCGGCGAAATCGAATCTGGGTAGAGAGCTGCTCGGCCTTGCCGGCTCTGTACATCTGCGCGGGGCGGCCTGGAGCGCTTCCGAAGTCAGAAAACTCGTCAATAGGCAGAATGAAATCGGAAGTCGCAGCAACTTTTCGGCGGAAATTTGCTGGGTCAACTTCGTATTGCAGGAAAGATTCATACACCTTGCGCAACTCGGTCAATGTGAATTTTGGTTTGCAGAAGCTGAGGGCCACATTCGTATCTTCCAGCATGCTCCTCGCCACTTTTCGCGCGGCGTAAATGATAGTGCTGTGGTCGAACTCGAGGAGCCTGCCATCACGTAACGATCTGTACGAGACGAAACTTGCCTCATCTGAATATTTGATTGGTCGCAACTCTGACGGGTGGGGGACTAGCGCCATGTAGGCAATGGCGATAGCGCGGAATCTATTATCCCTGTCTGGGTCGCCGTACGCCCCTACTTGGTGCAAGTCACGAAGTTTCAAGGTGAGACCAGTTTCTTCTCTCACCTTACGAATGGAAGTGTGTTCGAGTTTCTCGTCGTCCTCCACCAAGCCACCAGGCAATGCCCACTTCCCCTTGGAGCCACCTGGCCGCTTCATGACTAGAACTTCTAGTCGGTCTTCTGGTCGAAGTAATCGGTCAGGATTTATCGTGAATACGACTGTGTCTACATAGACAAAAAAATCTAATTGTTTGGTTCGTTGCTGTTTATTCACATCATCACTGTACTCAATTAGGTACTTATCACCCATACATTGCGATAGCAGGTACGATCAGCTTCGATTAAGTAGGGTGTCTGTGTGGTCTTGACAGCAATAAAACAGCTCGACCAGCGGCTTCACAAGAACCGCAACAACGAACCATCGTCGTTGCAGACACGGATTGTTCTGTTGGCGGCATTTGTATGCGGAATCTTCATGGTCAGTGTCGCTTTGCGCCAGGCTGGCCCGACCGTTCATCCCGATGAATGGGGCTTCTTGTCGAATGGTCAGGTATTGATTGGTCACACTGAAGCCCCTATTCCTACGGGAAGCTTTTATCCGGCCGGCTACGGATTGATCACCGGCCTCGGTGCTCTGCTGACAGGATCTTTGTCCGGCGCATATCGGTTTGCGCTCTTGGCGAACGTTGTGCTGTCCATCCTTAGCGGATGGTGTGCCGGACAACTTGCTGTGCGGGGTTTTGGCGCCTCGAAGCTAATGGGTCGCATCGTTTCTAGTCTTGTCTTCGTATTGCCGGGAACAATCGTGACCGCCATGTTTGCATGGCCAGAAACCGCCTCTCGTCTTGCGTTCTTGGTGTTTATTTCTCTCGTGATACTGGTTGCCAAGACTCGCTCCGCAATGCAAGTTCTTGGGCTCGGATTATTTACTGGGCTCATGCCTGCATTGCATGGCCGTTTCACTTTGCTTATCCCCGTGATCGGATTGGTGTTTCTGTGGTGGGGGGTACAGCGACTCATCTCTCGGCAGTTGGCTGTGTTTGCACTATTTGTCACGGCTATTGGGTATGAGGGTTCTCGGCTTCTTAATCAGTTTGTGAAGCGTTCGTTGTACGAAACTTCATATGACCAGGAGAGTCGTCTGCTTCGTCGTTTGTTTGATCCGACAGTGTGGCCGGCGCTGTTGCGAACGATGGCTGGCCAAACGTGGTATCTCACTGCGACATCATGTGGGTTAGTCGGAGTAGGCATTGCATTTGCGATGTGGCGTATCCGATCTGAAGGTGGTGTACGTACGGTGTCTTCTGACCCGCAACGGCTCGCACTACTCGTTCTGGTTGTGGGCTCACTCTTGGTCATCTTTACTGGCGGTTTGCAGTTGTTGTACGGCAATCGTGGAGATCACCTGATTTATGGGCGCTACGTAGAAATTCTTGTGCCAGCACTGTTAGTAGTTGCATGCGTTGGGCTGGAGAAACATTTTGTACTTGCTCAACGGGCGTGGTTGTTGACCGGATTATTCGTGGGGGCTTTGTCGCTTATCTATGTGCTGGTTGATGGCGGTGACGGAGTGAAAGGTGGATACTCACGAAATGACATCGTGTTCCCAAACATCGTTGGTACGGATGTCGTGCGCTACTTAGTGACTCCCGGCCTGATCAACTTTGGTGCAGTGTTTGTATTGGCTGCTTTGGTGTTGTGGACTGTATCGCGTCGACAAGGAACATGGTCTGTTGTTGTGCTTACTATTGCGCTAGCGACGGGTTCTATGTATTCAGGATCTCGTAGCATTCTCAGTCGTACAGATGACTTGGTAGCTGTTAGTCAGACTTTGGCCAAGGTAAAAGATTCGGGCACTCAACTTGTCGGTTTTGACATGGGTGTTCGCAATGACAGGTCGTACTACTACCTCCGCTACAAATTGCACCCGATAAAAATTGTTCGTTTTGATATTTCGGGCCCAAACGCAGTAATTCCAGCCGAGTACAGCTGCGTCTATGGCATGCCGAATAAACCGCCAACTGATGGTCAATGGGTCATCGTCGCAGACGAGGTGGTGCTCCAACGGGTACTGTTTCAAAGGGTTGGAACGACCCAATGCTAATGAGAGAGATGTCGACACAATGACCTATAGCCCCGACCAATGCGACATCAGCGTTGTTCTTCCTGTCTATAACGAAAAAGGCCACCTGCGTGCCGAGATTGACCGAGTACGAGCAGCACTGACTGCTTCACGCTTCAGTTTTGAGATCATTGTCGTTGACGATGGTTCAAGTGATGGTTCTGAAAAAGAACTTCCCACAATTCCTGACATCACTTTGATTCGCCATCGCCAGAATCAGGGCAGCGGTTCTGCGCGTCGCACTGGTACTACTGCTGCGCGCGGACGAATTGTCGTATGGACCGATGTCGATATGACGTATCCGAATGACCTGATACCGGAACTAGTAGAAGCGATGGACGGTTACGACCACATCGTGGGCTGGCGCCAGTCAGAAGAGGGGACCCTTAAGTTCTTGCGTACTCCTGCCAAGTGGATTATTCGTAAATTGGCTAGCTATCTCTCAGAGACGGACATTAAGGACCTGAATTCTGGTCTACGTGCCTTTCGGCGTGATGTAGCAATGCAATATGTGCATGAATTGCCGAAGGGTTTTTCTTGTGTGACTACCTTGACAATGTCGTTTCTCGGAAATGGCTACAAGATTGCGTTTTTCCCAATTCAGTATTTCCCACGCGCCGGTAGTTCAAAGTTCCACTGGTTGAAAGATACGCGACGGTACATTTTACAAGTTGTCAGAATGACGTTGTCATACAACCCGCTTAAAGTGTTCCTACCAATCGGCCTTGCATTGCTTTCTCTCGGATTTATCAAGCTCGGATTTGACTGGGCTGGACGCGATTTTAAGCTCGCTGCCAACACGCTCCTTGTCTTCTTTGCAGCGCTGCAAGTGATAACCGTCGGACTATTGGCTGATCTTGTCGTGCGTGCCACCAAGGCGCCCACTTCTGTTCCTCCTGCGTAAGCGGCAACTGTTGTGCCTCAGCCGGTTCGTATAGCAATCATCGGTGCTGCGCTGTCAGCCAATAAGGGCGCAGCAGC
>CAMDVC010000063.1 GCA_945878785.1 Bifidobacterium breve
GACTTGAACAATGACGTACAACTCAATCAGTGGCACTACCACAACTAGCGAAACGACAAGTAAGAACATTTTTTAGCTTTTTGACCGAGCTTCGCGATAATCCTTCGCTGCGCCTTCGAGTGGTTCCACTTCCAATGTGATGCCATCAATAGCAACGACTCGCATCTGGTCGTTATCCGCCAGCGGCGTTGCGCGGTTCGTACGTGCATGCCATTTCGCGCCATCTACTAACACAGTTCCTTCTGGGTTCACAGCGCCCACTGCAACACCAACGGTGCCGAGGAGGTTCTCACGACCGATAGTTGGAGTTGCAAAGCGTGTGCGCACCATCGAAGGCATACCCACAATGAACGACAATGCAACGCTGATGATGCAGACAGACATCGATAGCCAGCCTGGTCGCATGGTGATTCCGTCAACATCTCTGAACATGGTGAACGCACCAATGATGTACGACACGAGGCCGACTCCTGTCCAGACTCGTGGTACACCCACTTGTACGTCGACTGCGAATGCCACGAACGCGGCTAAGAGAAATGCAAGGCCAATGCCGCTCATCGAGAGGGCACCAATTCCCATGCATCCGAGTATCAGGCATACAGCACCAACAAAGGCAGCGATACCAATGCCGGCAGTAAAGAACTCAAAGAGCAACAACGCAAGCCCGATAGTGACCAGAAGAAGTGCTGATGGCGGGCTTGCAACTGTGTGCAACAGACGAGGCATAAGACCCAGTTTGAAAAAGCGAACTGTGGTTGCTTCACGCGTGACTTGCCCTTTTGCATCTAATGCATCAGACACAGTGTCAAGAGTGACAGAGCGAACGTTCAGTCCATCGAGTGCATACAACATGTTGCGCAAAACAGGAACACCACGGTCATCAGTAGAAAACTTCAAAACTTCTTGTTCGCGTGCATCAAGAAAACCCAAAGAGCCAGCTTGTAATTTTTCATCTGCAGCACCAAATGTCACTTGACTACCGTTCACGGACAACATTGCGCCGGTGCGTCCAATGCGTGCGCCAGGTGCCATTGCTGTCACGTCAGCTACTGCCAACATCTGCGCTGGCAATCCGTATGCGCGGGCTCCACTTGGTCCCACCCAAATTGCGACAGGAATTTTTGATGCTGAAATTGCAGTAAGAACTTCGGTCATCCGATCGCGCCCGACAACAGCACCTTGTGTGTTCAGTTGAAAAATGACCGCCTGTGCGCCGTTGTTTTGCGAGCGAACAATTGCTTTCTCAATGGAGTCCGCCACGATGCTGTCAATTAGCCCGCTGACTTCCACCACATCAACGGGGGCAAGTTTCGCTGAGTTGTCAGCCGCGCTTGCACCGTGGCCTGTCATCAAGCTGAGCGCTGGTCCAGCAATAACAAGTGCCAGTCCGCACATGATGCGTCTTTTTGCGCCTACCCTCAATGGTCTCTCCTTCGTTATGGAACTACACCCTTTTTTCACGGCACAGCGTGTCCTAATTGTCGCTGGTAAAGGCGGCGTTGGGAAATCGACCGTTGCCGCCTCTCTTGCCCAGCTCTCGGCGCGTAGTGGATTTCGCACCCTGTTGATCACCTTGGATGAGCCGGCAAACGGACTTACGCCCCATGAACTTCTCGAGCACATCACCGTCAGCCCCGGCAGGGCACTGGCTGATTACCTTGCTACCAAAGGGTTAGGGCTAATTTCCCGCCAATTAGCGCGCTCAGGAATCATGGAATTAGTGGCCACCACGGCGCCTGGACTAGACGACCTTTTGGTCCTCGGGCGCATCAAAGCCTTTGAGAATCAACGGCCAACCGAGGTGATCATTGTGGACGGGCCAGCGGCCGGTCATGCACTCGATTTGGTGCGAGCCCCCGTGCAATTGAAGCGGGCCATCGGGTCAGGGCCGATCAGCCAACAAGCTGACGAAGTACTCACCATGCTCAGTGACTCAGCTCGGTGCAAAGTGATGTTGGTGACAACTGCTGCCATCACGCCCGTCACTGAGACATGCGAAGCAGCTAATGAACTGATGGGGAAAGCACACATTGCACTTGCCCCCATCGTTGTCAACAAATGCAATCCTGCTGTCCCCCGTGTTGACGAAGCAATTCTTCTTCCATCAACTCGTGAGGCGTATCACTACTTGACACTTCGTGCTGAAGCTCAATCAGAAGCAATCGGTGTACTGACTGATTCTCTCGAACAACCACAGTTACATCTGGTACAGCATCACAGTGACGGAACTGATCTGCTCAATGCAATCACAGATGATCTTGAACAAGCGATTCGAAATTTACCATGAGCACACAACCAGTTATTGATATGTGCCTGTCTGCCCGCGTCATCGTTACATGCGGAACGGGTGGTGTTGGGAAAACAAGTGTTGCAGCGGCACTCGGATTTGAAGTTGCCCAACAAGGAAAGCGCGCCATTGTGATCACCATTGACCCAGCGCGCAGGCTCGCCGATGCAATCGGATTGGGTGAAGGCACAGGAAATGAGATTCAACGAGTTCCCCTTGATGCAACTGGTGAATTATGGGTCACCATGCTTGATGTTCAGGAGACTTTCGATTCGTTAGTTCGTGACACTTCACCAACACCTGAACGAGCAAAAGAAGTAATGGATAATTCCTTTTACCGCAGTTTGTCTCGATCATTGTCTGGCACACGTGACTACATGGCTGCGGAACGATTGTACGACCTGTGTGAAGACAAGCGCTTTGATGTGATCATTGTTGATACTCCACCATCACGTAACGCTCTCGATTTTCTTGAGTCACCAGAACGGCTCGCACGATTCTTAAAACATCCCATCGTAAAATTCCTAGTTGCACCAAGTCGTGGTGGGTTTCGTCTTGTCAACGCGGCAATGCAACCAGTGTTCAAAGCAATCTCAACTGTTGTCGGTGGAGACACTCTTACGGGTACTGCTGCATTCCTACGAGCATTTGATGGGATGGAAGAAGAATTCTCTCGCCGCGCACTTGTGGTGGCAGACACCCTTCGAAGTTCAGTTAGTTCCTTTGTCATTGTGACGGCTCCGTCGCCTGATGCATTGACTGAAGCGAATCATTTTGTGTCTGAACTTTCTCGCCTTGGCATTACGTTGCGGCTCATTGTCGCAAATCGCATGCCGCCACACTTTGGCACTCTCACCGCCACTGAAGATCACTCGATGGCGCAATCTGAATCGGGAGACCTTGCGCGCGTACATGAACTCATCGCTGGTCTTCATGACCAGGCTGAAAAGGCAGATTCAAACATTCAGGCCTTCATCCAGCGAACTTCCACGACCTTTCCCGCAGTTTCAATTGCATTTGCTACGGAATTAGCAACCGATATTCACGACATGGACTCCATTGGCGCTTTGGCGCAACAACTGGCAGCACCACCCTCTCAGCAGTAAAGTCATCTTGTGCATATTTTGATCGCGACAGACGCCCAATGGGTCCTCAATGAAATACAGGCTGTATTGGGTTCCTCCTCCACCACAATTCAAGTAGTGACAAATGGTCGTCTTGTTTCGCCTGCAGTCGCCGAGCGCACGCCGGACATTGCAATCCTTGATATGCAAGTTGGCAGCATGGGCGGCATGGCAATCACAATGGACCTTCGCCTTGATCATTCAAGTGGCGCTCTGCCCAACGTTCCCATCTTGATGCTGCTTGACCGCCAAGCAGATGTTCACATGGCACGTCGTAGTGGTGCTAACGGTTGGATCATCAAACCACTTGATGCATTGCGCCTGCGCAAAGCCGTCAACGCAATCGTTGCCGGTGGTTGTTATGCAGAAGGCGTTCCTGTGCCCGAAGCAATTATCGAAGAAGTCGTTGCTTCTGTTGATGACACTGCTGAACCAGCAGTTGAATTACTTAATCAGTAATTCAGCAATTTGTACTGCGTTCAACGCAGCACCTTTACGCAAGTTGTCGTTTGACAAAAACAAGGCGAGCCCACAATTGTTTGCCACGGTTTCATCCTGACGAACACGGCCAACATAACTTGGGTCTTTACCTGCTGCTAGCAATGGCGTGGGAATATCGACAAGAGACACTCCCTGCGCATTCGACAAAATTTCATTTGCGCGCACTGCAGTAATTGGGCGAGAGAATTCAACATTGATTGACATGGAATGTCCGGTGAAGACTGGGACACGCACACATGTGCCTGACACCAAGAGGCCAGGAATCTCCAGAATCTTGCGGCTTTCAAAACGCAATTTCTTTTCTTCATCTGTTTCGAAGAGGCCATCATCAACAAGTGATCCAGCAAATGGCAACACGTTGTACGCAATGGGGCGCACAAATTTGTTTGGTGTAGGCGATGCAACTGCGTCGCCATCAAAAGTCAAGCCGGCAGCCTTGTCATACATTGCCCGGGTTTGTTCATCAAGCTCATCAACACCAGCAAGACCAGCACCGCTGACTGCCTGATACGTACTAACGATCAGTTTTAGCAACCCTGCTTCATCATGCAACGGCTTCAACACTGGCATTGCTGCCATAGTTGTGCAATTGGGGTTGGCAATGATTCCCTTTGGTGTCTTGTGCGCAAGATGTCCGTTTACTTCGCTGACAACTAGTGGCACTTCAGGGTCCATACGAAATGCGCTGGAGTTATCAATAACAATTACGCCGGCAGCAGCAAATCGCGGTGCTAATTCGCGTGATGACGTTGCACCAGAGGAGAACAACGCAATATCCAGGCCTGATGGGTCTGCCATAGCGGCATCTTCCACTGTGATGTGTCCGCCTGCCCACGGCAAAGTGGTACCTGCAGATCGTGACGAGGCAAAGAACCGCAGTTCAGTGATGGGAAAACTCCGTTCGGCCAAAAGGGTACGCATGACGCTGCCTACTTGACCTGTTGCTCCGACTACTCCTACACGCATGGGAATTGAGACTAATGGCTCCGAGCGACCAGCCACCAGTGACTTTTATTAGCAACATCAAGATCACGTTGCACCACGGTGGTTCCTCCGTATGAGACGGGCCTTTGCGGCTTACCAGGGTGATGCAAAATGGCCACATCATCAAGAACAATGCCCGATGCTTCAAGCATGCTGAGAACCCTCTTCGGGTCAAGACGGTTGGCCTGCCAGCCAAAGCGCGTTGACCAACGCCACTGCGACAGCCGAGACCCAACGACAGGGATTCGCCACAACTGACGCATCACGACACCGGCTGGAACGAGCAGCAAATCAGTTGGCACCCAGGTGCGGTAGTTCAATGCCACATAACCGCCCGGCTTCACAATACGAAAAGATTCGTTGGTGAGACCAAGTGCATCGCTGGCTTTGCAATGCTGCAACGTGATGTACGAAAAGACTGCATCGATTGAGGAGTCGTCAACGGCGATTGTGCTTCCATCTGCGATGTGCACCGTGCGAAGTGAGCCGACACGGCCAAAGCGAGAAACAGTTTCACGGCAGCGTTCCAAGAATGCAGCATCAACATCAGTAGCAACGGTCACAGCAAACTTACGAGAAAATGCAGACGTCATTCGGCCTATGCCAGAACCAATTTCCAACATGGTTGCACCCGATGCAAATAAATTCCATCCGAGACGATCAAGATACACATCAACTTCTGCATCGCCTGTTTGAACAAATTCTTCAAGCGTGAGCGTTGCACCAGTTTGATTGTTAAACACCCAACCTGTATCGCGCACTACCTCGTCAGCATTGCGGCGCATCTCTGCACGCGTACCGGCTGCACGCCAAGGAATCAGTTGTCGACGTGCGGTCACCATCTGCAGAGTCTTACAGGCGTTCTACTTGCGCTCGGGTAATGGTGCCGAATAGGCGATACCCGAGTCGAGATCAAAAGCTGTATGCAGTGATCGAACAGCAGATTCCATATCTTTTGCAGCAATAACCACAGACACACGAATAGTGCTGGTGGAGATCATGTGAATGTTGATGTTGTTGTCCGCAAGAACACGGAACATCTTTGCAGCAACACCAGGACTGGTTTTCATGCCAGCACCCACTAAGGACACTTTTGCAATTTCAGAATTGTGCGTAACGCCACTTGCGCCGATTTCTGAAGAAACTCGCGACACAATATCTTCAGCCACTTTCATGTCTGCCTTTGGAACAGTAAAAGAAATGTCAGTGAGGCCATCTTTCGACGTGTTCTGCACAATCATGTCGACGTTGATGTTTGAGTTAGCGAGGCTTTCAAACAACGCCGCGGAAATTCCGGGCTTGTCTGGCACACCAACAATGGTGACTTTGGATTCGCTGGCATCGTGTACGACACCAGAGATGATGGGCTCTTCCATTGAGTTGTCTCCTTGTGATTTTTCGTCGCTGACCCATGTGCCGTGTTCCCAGGTGAAACTGGAACGCACATGGATCGGAACGTTGTGATTACGGGCAAATTCAACTGAACGCAGCGCAAGAACCTTGCTGCCACTACCAGCCATTTCAAGCATCTCTTCAAATTGCAAACGTCCGAGCTTTCGCGCTTGCGGCACGATGCGAGGGTCTGCTGTAAAAATGCCGGTGACATCGGTGTAGATCTCACACACATCTGCATTCAAGGCAGCAGCTAACGCAACAGCAGTTGTGTCACTTCCTCCTCGGCCCAAGGTGGTGATTTCTTTATCGGTTGAGACTCCTTGGAAACCAGCAACGACTACAACCTTGCCTTCGGCAAGTGCTTCACGAACCCGGTCGCCCTTAATCTCTGCGATTTTGGCCTTGGTGTGCACGGTGTCTGTGATGATGCCAGCCTGAGAACCAGTGAAACTGACGGCCTCAACGCCGATGCCAGCAAGGGCTATGCACAAAAGAGACATCGAAATGCGCTCGCCAGTGGTGAGAAGCATGTCCATTTCACGGCCGGGGAGCACATCTGAGACTTGATT
>CAMDVC010000064.1 GCA_945878785.1 Bifidobacterium breve
GTAGCTTTTTCTGCTCCGTTTGTCTCTGGTAAAGATTCCTTAAATAACGAATATTTCGGAAGTGATGGTGAACGACATTCTGTTCCGCCCACTTTGGTCATCACTGCAGTTGCACACGTTCCGGATGCCAATGCAACAGTGACGCCAGATCTAAAAACTATTTCCAATGTGTTGTTGGTTCTTGGTCATACTTCCTGTGAATTTGGTGGAAGTCACCTGGCGAAAATTATGAATCTCTCGGATAGCGGGGTAGTGCCTAATTTTGATACAACTGCTCCTGCTCGGTATCGCACATTGCACGGCGCAATACGAGCAGGCCTCATTCAATCGTGTCATGACGTGTCAGAGGGCGGCATCGGTGTTGCCGTTGCTGAAATGGCTATTGCCGGACGCCTCGGGGTTGATATGTCGTCCTGTGAGAAAGCTAGTGATGTCCAATGGTTGTTCAGTGAGTCCAATGGCCGATTCATTGTGGAAGTGAAAAAAGAAGATGCACCGAAGGTCTTGTCGCTATTTGCTGGTGAATCCTGTCTGTTAGGGATTGTCGCTGACAATGATTTACTTCTTTTTTCCAATGGTCGTGATGTATCGGTCTCTGAGTTAACGGACATTTGGAAGACACAACAATGAAAGGTTCACCCATTGCTGCCGTGCTGTGTGCTCCAGGGACAAACAGAGATTCTGATGTCTCATTTGCTCTCAAACAGGCTGGTGCAACACCTATTTCTTACCTAATGTCAGACCTGATCACCCAGCCATCCCGGATTGACGACGCTGACATCATTGTCATTGCCGGTGGTTTTTCTTACGCAGACGCACTTGGGGCGGGGCGCCTGTTTGCTGTGGAATTGGAGAACTCAATCGGGGATCGTATTAGAGCTGCAATTACAGAACGTCGTCCGGTGATTGGAATTTGTAATGGTTTTCAAACTCTTGTTCGGATGGGAATCTTGCCCGGAGATAAACGGTTAGCAGCTCTTGGTCATAACGATGGTGGCGTGTTTGATTGTCGCTGGATTGAAATGGAACCTGTTTCAAAGAAATGTATCTGGACTCGCAATTTGACAGAGAATATTCACTGCCCCATTGCGCACGGCGAGGGTCGGTTGACGGCGGGTAGTTCAGCAGTGTCCGCTCTCTTGAGAGATGATCAGATAGCGCTTCGTTATGTAAACGGAAACCCAAATGGATCTGTTGGAGATATTGCTGGGCTATGTGACCCCACTGGTGTCGTGCTAGGTCTCATGCCGCATCCCGAAAATCATGTTGTGGCACGTCAGCATCCAAAATTTCATCGTGGAGAATCTGGTGGTTTAGGCCTGGCTTTGTTTCAAGAAGGGGTTAGGTATGTCAACAATTAGCGGATGTTCCGATCTTGAAGTAGATCTAGCGGACCGCAGAACGGGCAAAGTGCGGGTTTCGTATGAGCTACCAGGCCACACGAGACTATTTCTTACAACAGATCGACTATCAGCCTTTGACCAAATTGTCGCGGTCGTACCGTTTAAAGGACAAGTGCTCAATGAGTTATCTGCATGGTGGTTTGAAAATTCTCGTCATATTGTGGCCAACCATTTCATTAGTTGCCCAGATCCCAATGCAACCATTGGCCATGCTGCAACACCTCTTGCTGTTGAAGTCGTCGTGCGCGGTGTAATTACAGGCACTACCTCAACGTCGCTGTGGCACCAATACAGCAGAGGGGCACGAAAGATTTATGGCTACGAATTCCCAGACGGGCTTCGCAAGAACACTGTTCTCCCACATGCAATTATCACGCCTACAACCAAAGGCGAGACGGGCGAACATGACGAGCCTCTGACATGCGCTGATGTCGTGACACGAGGAATCGTAGATCGTGATGTATGGAATACAGTTCAGCAAGCTGCACTGGCACTTTTTGCTCACGGTCAAGCAGTTGCACATACGGCAGGGCTTTTGTTGGCTGATACAAAATATGAGTTTGGTCTCGCCTCTGATGGCTCAATCCTATTAATAGATGAAATGCACACGCCTGATTCGTCTCGTTATTGGGAACTGAATTCGTATCATGCGCGTCTTGAATCTGGTGAAGAGCCAGAAAGTCTTGATAAAGAACCAGTGCGGCTCGCTCTTGATGCGGTGGGGTACAACGGAAGTGGGAATCCCCCTGTTTTAGATGCTGCGATTATCTCTGCAACAACTCAGCGCTACATCTCTGCGTACACCCGGCTGACTGGCCGTCAATTTGTTCCTGGTGAATATCCAGTGCAACAACGTCTTAAAACAAATCTACAAAATATTGGAGCCCTATGATGTCTGAAGACAGTTTCGACAGTGTTATCGCAGATCGCCTACACGAAGAGTGTGGGGTAATGGGAATATCATCACCTGCAGAAGATGTGGCACAGATGGTGTTCTTCGGACTGTTTGCTTTGCAGCATCGTGGACAAGAAGCTGCAGGTATCGCAGTGTCAGACGGGGTCCAGGCCCGGATACATAAAGCAGACGGACTCGTCAGTCATGTGTTCACTCCGGCCAATCTTGCTCCACTGCGTGGCAGTAACGGAATTGGCCACACGCGATATTCCACTACCGGGGGATCAGGCGCTCGCAATGCGCAGCCCTTTCTTGTTGAAACGGTTCACGGACCATTGGCTGTAGCTCACAACGGTAATTTGGTGAACGCACATGAACTTCGCTCTGAGTTGCTTGCAAAAGGTTTTGGTCTCACTGCATCATCGGACACAGAAGTGATGACACTGATGTTGGCTTCTGCGGGTGGGGCGACATGGGAAGACCGTTTGGCCCGCACATTGTCGTCATGGACTGGTGCGTATTCACTAGTGATTTTGGTAGAAGACCGAGTGATTGCAGTGCGAGATCCGTGGGGTTTTCGCCCAATGTCTGTTGGCAAATTACCGGATGGAGGGTATGCCGTTGCCTCAGAAACCTGTGCGCTTAGTACGTTGGGCTGCACAGAAATGTCGGAAGTCGCGCCGGGTGAGATTGTGACTCTAAAAGGAACCGAGATTTCGCGCCGACAAGCGTTAGTGCCGTCAGTTAAATCCTCACGATGCACATTTGAATTCGTGTATTTCTCTCGACCCGATTCGTTGTGGGACGGACTAAGTGTGCATGGTGTTCGTCAACGCATGGGCGAGCAATTAGCGCGTGAATCATTTATAGATGCTGATGTCATAATTCCGGTGCCTGACTCATCAATTCCTGCGGCTGTTGGGTTTTCCCGCCAGAGTGGAATTGAGTACAACGATGGTCTGATTAAGAATCGATATATCGGGAGAACCTTTATTGAACCAACCACTCTGATGCGTGAGCGCGGAGTTGCTATGAAGTTCAACGCATTGCCTGAAAATCTACGGGGCAAGAGGGTAATTCTGATTGATGATTCCTTAGTGCGTGGTACGACGGCAGGACCCTTGGTTCAACTGATACGTGACGCGGGAGCGACAGAAGTCCACTTGCGGATTACATGTCCACCGATTAAGCATCCATGTCATTTTGGAGTTGATATGGGTCATGACGATGATCTCATTGCAGCGCGTCTTAATCTTGAAGAACTCTGTGCCGTCGTTAAGGCTGATTCTCTTGCGTTTCTTTCGCTTGACGGGATGATGAGCGCAATCGGTCGTGAAGAGGGATATTGCAATGCTTGTTTCACAGGCGTGTACCCAGTAGCGGTGCCGGCACCTCGGAGAAAAGACTCCTTCGAACAGGTACTGGCATGAGCACACCAAATCAGCTCACAGTCCTCATTCTTGGAAGCGGTGGTCGTGAACACGCGATGGCTCATAGAGTCCAGCAGTCGTTGCTGTGTTCGCGCTTGTTGGTGACACCTGGGAACGGCGGGATGCCCGGCGAACATTTTCGTGTTGCAGTTGATGACGTGCCGGGAATTGTGTCGTTATGTCAGGAAGAAAAAGTAGACCTAGTTCTGGTCGGGCCAGAGGTAGCGCTAGCAGCGGGCGTAGTTGACGCATTGTCGACTATTGGTGTGAAGGCGTTCGGTCCAACAAAACAGTTAGCTGAGATTGAATCTTCGAAGGTTTACTCGCGTGAATTAGCTGCACAACTAGGAATACCTGGGCCACGCTTCGCGTCCTTTGACAAAGGCGCTCACCAATTGGCTATGGCGTGGTGGAAGCAATTGGATGCTCCAATTGTTGTGAAGCAGTCGGGCCTGGCTGGCGGTAAGGGTGTTGTTGTACCCGATAACGCAGCAGAGACCGAAGCGGCGATCTTCGATGCATGCGCCGTTGGTCAAGTTGTGTTGGAAGAAATGCTCGAAGGACCGGAATGCTCTTTGATGGCTTTGTGTGATGGAGTCACGGCAGTGCCGCTGCCCATCGCACAGGACCATAAGCGAATTGGTGAGGGCGACCTGGGTGCAAATACTGGCGGTATGGGTGCATACGCACCTGTGTCAGTCCCATATGCTCTCGATGAGCTTTCTGCAACATTTATTCAACCCGTCATCGATCACTTTGCTCGATTGGGCACCCCATATAAAGGCGTGCTGTATGCGGGACTGATGTTGACAAAAGAAGGTCCCCGATTACTTGAATACAACTGCCGTTTCGGAGACCCTGAAGCGCAGGTTCTCTTATCGCTGATAAGTACGGATTTGGTTGAAATTGCTCTGGCATGCGTGAGTGGCACACTTGAATCGGTTCGAGTACAAACGAAACCAATCAGCGCTGTTGCAGTAGTGATGACTGCCGCGCAGTATCCGCTGACACCACATATCGGTGATCAGATTTTGGGAGTTGATGACGCGGGGTTGTACACCAATATCTTCCATGGTGGTACGCAAAAGGAAAATGGAATTCTTGTTACCAGCGCAGGTCGTGTGGTCACGGTGGTGGGTGTTGGGCCAGATCTTTCCACCGCACGTCGACATGCCTACGCCCGAGTTGATGGTATTTCTTTTGCTGGTTCCTACTACCGACGTGATATTGCTTGGCGAGCACCAGCTACCAGTTTGACGTCGTATTCTTCGGCCGGAGTAAACATTGACGAAGGCAACAGAACTGTAGAACTTTTGAAAGAAAGTGTGGCGACAACTTCTAATGACAATGTCCTGCGTGGTATTGGATCTTTTGGTGGAGCCCTCAATGTTTCTTTTTTGAAAGAATTTGAAGAGCCAGTGCTGGTTGCGTCCACTGATGGGGTGGGAACCAAGGTGGAACTCGCAGCGCGGACTGGCCGAGTGCGTGGTACGGGCATGGATATTGTCAATCACTGCATTAACGATGTGTTGGTGCAAGGTGCGAGACCACTTTTCTTTCTTGACTATTTGGCATCATCACACATCAATGCCGAAATGGTGGCAGAGGTTGTGTCGGGTATGTCCGAGGCATGTGCCGCCGGAGACTGTGTATTGCTCGGAGGAGAAACGGCCGAGATGCCTGGCGTGTATGCACCCGGAGCATTCGACATTGCAGGGACGTTAGTAGGCGTTGTTGATAAGAAGGATTTGCTACCACGCCCCGGAATCGTAAAGGGTGACTTGCTCATTGGTATTGCGTCTAATGGGCCGCACACAAATGGATATTCCCTGTTGCGCAAAATTCTTGAATGGTTACCACTCGATGTCGCACCTCCACCGTTAACGCGTCCATTAATTGATGCTTTGCTCGAGCCACATCGTAGTTACCTCAATATTCTGACTCCTATCTTGAAAGATCCCCGCCTGAAGGCATTGGTTCACATAACGGGAGGCGGGTTGGTCGAAAATCTTCCTCGAGTTTTTCCTGAGGGAATTTCAGCAGCAGTTGACATCTCATCGTGGCCAAAACCACCGTTGTTTGAATTTGTCGAAAGTTTGGTGTCATTGGGGGTTGACGAGTTGTACCGAACATTAAATATGGGAATCGGCATGGTGCTCGTAGTGGCGCCAGAAAACGCCCAACATATTCAGTCTCTCATTGCTGAAGAGACATGGGTGATTGGCGTGTTAGACACTCAAGGACCTGGGTCGCCCCAAGTGGTGCTGCGATGAACACTCAACGGACTCGGCTTGTCGTAATGGTGTCAGGCAATGGCAGCAATCTTCAAGCCATTCTTGATGCATGTGAGTATGGATGGTTAGTTGCTGACGTTGTCGGTGTTGTCAGCAATAAAGCCGGAGTACCTGCGATAGCGCGGGCAGAACGCAGCACAGTTCCTGTAGTCATCCTTGAGCCTCTAGTAGATGAAGTGCGACACGATTATGACATGCGGCTTCGCGCCGTTGTGCAGGGGTTTGACCCCGACATTGTTGTTCTCGCGGGTTTCATGAGAATTTTGTCGAATGCGTTCTTGCAACAATTTCCTGCACGAGTAGTGAACCTTCATCCGGCATTGCCTGGGGAATTGCCTGGTACCCATGCGATCGAGCGTGCATTTACTGAGTCGCGTGACAATTGGCGAACGCATAGCGGCATAACGGTGCACTTCGTTCCGGATGAAGGGGTAGACACGGGTCCAGTTCTTGCTAGTGAAGTAGTGCCAATTCATGTTGATGACACTCTTGAGTCATTTACTGAACGTATGCATGAACGAGAGCATGTTTTGCTTGTGCAAACTCTCAGCGATTTGTGTCAAAAAGTCTCCTCGCTACAAGATTCGGAGTTGGCTTTATGAATTCTTTAAACAACCAGGTATTCAGCCCCATTGAAGGGTTGACCTTTGATGATGTAGTTCTCGTTCCTGGGTTCAGTGATGTCCTGCCTGGGGATGTTGATGTGTCAGCACAACTAGTACAAGGCATCACTCTTGCTGTTCCTGTGATGTCTGCAGCAATGGACAAAGTAACGGAAGCTCCGATGGCGATTGCTCTGGCACGCATCGGCGGAATTGGAATATTGCATCGCAATAT
>CAMDVC010000065.1 GCA_945878785.1 Bifidobacterium breve
GGCCGAGCGCAATATCAATCTTGCTGATTCGTGGTCGTATTCAGACTCCATGAGCGATGTTCCAATGATGGAAATAGTTGGCAATGCAGTTGCTGTTAACCCTGATGCACAATTGTCTGCACTCGCACGTTCACGCGGATGGCCAATTGTGGTGTTTGCTCAACGATCAAAGATGCTGGCGCGACGCACAACTACAGTGACAGCCGCAATTATCGGTATGGCAATTACATACTCACTTGGCGCACGCAGCAGCAGACGTTCTTAATCTGCACCCATCGGTGACAAAGCCAATTGACGGCTCATCGCGACAACGTTGCCAGCAGAATCCCACATCACACCATCTTCTTCCCAGTAACCACCTTGTGTGAGAGCACTGGTGAACTCACAAACAATTGGTCCTGGTACAGGCACTCCGCGCACATGCACAGTAAATTCGATGGTGGGAACCCAGCCCTTCATGCCGAACAAGTTAAACGTGACGGGTGGGAATGCATCAGCGGCCAACAGCAAAGACAACGTGTCAACAGGTCGACCATCTTTAAAAGCGAAGTATCCGCGAACGCGTGCAATTCCAGAGGGTTCATTTGTTGCAAAGCTCACATCATCCGGGTGAAGACGCATATCAAGGCGTGAGCCAAGGCCCGGTTTCATATCGGGGCTTGCCGGACGAGTAGGACAATCCTCAAACGCCACCATCTCTGGGCGAACCAATGTGTTCGAATGTGCGCCGACCGATGCATCAACATCGCCAAAGGTTCCGATGGAACGAACAACATCACGACCGTCACGAGACATCGAAGCAACAACTGTTGACAGCCGCTTGCCTGCTTTCACCACTTCACATGTTGTTGTTGCAGGACCTTCGGGTGCTGGCGACAAATAATGCATCGAAATAGAAATGGGATGAGCACGACCGCTCTCTGCACGCATAGCGTTGCCCACCAATGCCAACAGGTACCCGCCATTTGCATTGCCATTGATATCCCACCGATCTTCAACTGGTGTGTCGTACACACCATTGCCAAGTGGGGTGGGGCGTGTGGCGTGGTCGAACTCAAAAGACATTTGTACGAGGTTACGAAGTAATTGTCGTAATAAACGAACCGACGACAAGAAGCGTGGTGGCGTAGCCTGTCTAGGTGGCCAAGTACTACCTCACCACTCCGATTTATTACGTCAACGCGCAACCACATCTTGGTCACGCGTATACGACCATTATTGCTGACGCATTAGCAAGGTGGCACCGCCTTCTGGGTGACGATGTTCATTTCCTCACCGGCACAGATGAGCACGGCCTCAAGATTCAACAAGCCGCTGAGGCTGCAGGCACTTCGCCACAGGAATTCACAGATTCCATTGCGCCGCTATTTCAACAGGCGTGGGAACGACTGAACATCTCAAATGATGACTTCATTCGCACTACCGAAGCGCGACACAAAGTCGGTGTACAAAAGCTGCTGCAGGCTTGTTTTGATGCTGGAGATATTGAACTCGACAAATACAGCGGTTTGTACTGCGTTCCCTGTGAGGCGTATTACACAGAAGACGACCTTGATGGGGAAAACTGCCCCATACACAAGCGACCAGTGCAACACGTAGAAGAAGAGAACTACTTCTTTCGCCTGTCTCGCTTTGAACAACGCCTTATTGATTGGTATTCATCACACCCGAGCGCAGTAGTGCCAGAACACCGTGTGAATGAAGTACTCGGATTCATCAAACAAGGTCTACAAGATTTCTCTGTCAGCAGAAAAACGCTCACGTGGGGTATTCCCCTTCCGTTCGACCCGTCACACGTTGCGTATGTGTGGTTCGACGCACTTGCTAACTACATCACCGCAATCGGTTACGGCTCTGACGACGAAATGTTCAACAAATGGTGGCCTGTTGATCACCATCTCATCGGAAAAGACATCATTCGTTTCCACAATGTGTACTGGCCTGCCATGTTGATGTCAGCGGGCATTGAACCACCAACTGGCTATGCAGTCGGCGGATGGCTTCTTGTTGGTGGAGAAAAAATGTCGAAGACATCAGGCAATGTGGTGAACCCACTTGACCTCGTCGACGAATTCGGTGTCGATGGTTTCCGTTACTACGTGCTCAGTGATACCTCGTACGGCAACGATGGTGACTTCACATACGAAGGTCTTGTTTCTCGATATAACTCAGACCTTGCAAACAATCTCGGCAACCTTGCAGCACGTATTGCATCTGTTGTTGACAAAAAGTGCGCTGGCCTTGGTACCGCGCCACACCCAGATAGCCCACTCGCTGCATCTGCCAAAGATGCTGTTGCCGAAACGGCTGCATGTTGGCAGCTTGTTCAACCAAGTCGCGCATTAGAGGCAACGTGGTCACTTATTCGTGCCACCAATGCTCACCTTGAAAATCACGAACCATGGAAGGCAGAACCATGCGATCAGCTGAACACTGTGATGGGTGATGCACTTGAGGCATTGCGCATCGTGACTCTTCTTGCCTTCCCTGCTATTCCTGACACTGCTCGTGAAATTTGGCGCCGCATTGGAATGACAACAGATATTGAACAATGTCGCATTCATGTTGATACTGAATGGGGTCTGTACCGCGCCGGTTCTCCTGTTGAAAAAGGAACACCGCTCTTTCCTCGACGCACCATCGCATGAGTACCGCTATCACCGGATGGACAGATACGCACTGTCACATCCACGACGACAAAATGAGTTCGCTACCCTCTGAAAGCTTGCAACGAGCACGTGATGCCGGAGTCGAACTCTTCGTGGTTATCGGTACCGATGCTCCGACATGTGAGCAAGCAATCTCTATTGCCTCACAACATTCGGACGTGTGGGCAACAGTGGGACTACATCCACACGACGCAACGCAAGGCACAGATTCAATACTTCCGTACATCACTCAACCACGCGTTGTTGCCATTGGTGAATGCGGTCTTGATTACTACTACGAACATTCTCCTCGCGATATACAGATGCACGTCTTTGCAGAACAGGTTGCACTTGCAAAACAACATGAACTTACGTTGGTAATCCACACCCGTGATGCGTGGGAAGACACCTATGCGGTGCTTGATGCAGAGGGAATGCCCCAGAACACCATCATTCATTGCTTTTCTGGCGGCCCAAACGAGGCCCAAGAGTGTCTTAATCGTGGTGCCTATTTGTCATTTAGCGGAATCGTGACATTCAAGACCGCACATGAACTACGAGAGGCCGCGCTGCTGTGCCCTCTCGACAAAATTCTCCTCGAAACAGACAGTCCGTTCTTGGCACCGATTCCACACAGAGGTCGTCCTAACGAGCCAGCCCACGTTGGGCTTGTCGGTACCGCCATTGCAGACCTTCGCGGACTCAATGCGGCCGAGTTTGCAGCAATCACCTCAGCGAATGCTCTTGCAGCATTTCCTCGCATACATTCGTAGGCACATGGAAATCTCTCCCGTTGACAAGAACCGCATGACGGTGGCCATGGTTGTCACAGCCATTTTCCTTGCGGTCGCTTTTATGGCGTCGGGGAACTCCGGCAATGAAACTGTCTCAACGGTCGCAGATGTCACTACCACTACCTATGACCTTGGACTTGGTCTTGATTCAATCGTTGATGCTCCTGCCAACCTTGATGGCCCCGTCAGTGCTGACCCAAACGGACAAGGACAAATTGCATACCCCGCTAACAACTCCGGGCGCATGGTGCGCGGCAATGCCACCTACAAACGCTTGCCAGATTCAGTGAAGACTGGTTGCTCCACCACACTTGTCCCGCTTGGAGCCACCATCACTGTCTTGAATTTGGATAACGGACGAAAAACCACATGCGTCAACATCAATATCGGCCCCATGTCTGGCTCGTTCGACATCACATTGAATACCGCAGTGTTCGAAGCAATTGCTCAACTCGTCGACGCACCGCTTCCAGTAGAGCTGACCTGGTGACGCTTTCACGCACTGACGCTTCACACCAATTAGATGGTGCTGGTTTACGTGCGAAGCGCGCGCTGGGACAAAACTTTGTTGTCGATGCAAATACCGTGCGACGCATTGCGCGCCTCGCAGATGTTGAAAATCACCCGCATGTTTTAGAAATCGGCGCTGGTCTCGGATCACTCACTCTTGCACTAGCTGAAGTTGCTATTGGCGTCACTGCAATAGAAGTCGACGAAGCACTGTTGCCACTTCTTAGTGAAAACGTTGGCGAACTTGCCAATGTCACGGTGGTTCACGCCGATGCCATGCAACTCGACTGGCCAGCACTTCTTGGCGAACACACCGACTGGGTGTTGGTCGCAAACCTTCCGTACAACGTTGCCACCCCACTTATTGCTGACGTTCTGGACTTTGTTCCTCAAGTGTCACGCATGTTGGTCATGGTGCAAAAAGAAGTTGCAGACCGATTTGCTGCATCGCCTTCCACCAGTGCATACGGCGCACTCAGTGTGAAAGTTGCGTTCTATGCAACAGCACGTGTTGTCGGACAAGTTCCTGCCTCGGTGTTCCTACCGCGACCAAATGTCGAGTCTTCGCTAGTGGAAATCACACGCCGTACTACCCCGCTAGATGCTTCTGTGGACAAAGCAAAACTGTTTGCACTCGTGCGAATGGGCTTTGCAAAGCGGCGCAAGATGCTTCGTGGTTCTTTAGCTGGCAGTGTGGAAGCACATCACTTTGAGGCCGCAAACATTGCCCCAACGGCACGCGCAGAGGAACTTTCCGTTCACGACTGGTTGCGTCTCGCACACATTCTGGAAGACAGTCACAAGTGACAAAAATCATCGCGCCCGCCAAACTCACGCTGTCACTCATGATCACTGGTGTTCGTAGCGATGGCTTTCATCTCATCGAAGCTGAAATGGTGTCACTCAGCATCGCAGACATCCTCGACATCACTGATGCAGATACGACCACAGTCACTATGTCTGGTCCATATGCAGTCGGAGTTCCGACAGACGAGTCAAACCTTGTTTCTCGAGCGCTCGTTCTTGCTGGTCGTACAGCACAGGTTCACATTGAGAAACACATTCCACATGGAGGAGGTCTTGGGGGTGGTTCAACAGATGCAGCTGCCGTATTGAAGTGGGCGCAGTGGTCCGACGTGCCCGCAACAGCACGCCTTGGTGCAGATATTCCGTTTTGTCTTGTCGGTGGTCGAGCATTTGTGACGGGGATCGGAGAAATTGTCACTTCACTGCCCCACGAGGACAAGAAGGTCACCCTCTTTCTTCCCCCAATGTCGGTTTCCACACCCGCCGTGTACCGCGAATGGGATGCCATGGGCGGGCCAAAGGGGCCGAATGGAAACGATCTCGAACCGGCCGCGGTCAACGCATTTCCCGAATTAGGAAAGTGGCGCAATCGCGTTGAATCGGCCACTGGGTCCACCCTGTACTTGGCTGGTTCAGGCAGCACCTGGTTTGCGTACGGCCATGTACACCAAGGGTTAGATCAGATACCTGATGTCCAGGTGGTCTACGCAACCACCCGCCCCTACGGGACCGATAAGTAACGGACTTCAAGTTAGAAATGTTTATTTGCGACGCTGGTGGCGTGTGCGACGAAGCATTTTTTTGTGCTTCTTCTTGCGCATGCGCTTGCGGCGCTTCTTGATCAGCGAACTCATAAGGCATATGAACCTATCGGGACAATGACGAAAACAAAAATCCCGATACCGTATTGCGCACGGTCCGGGGTCGTTCAAAGGCAGGACAACGGGTTTTGATCCCGTGAATAGGGGTTCGAGTCCTCTCCCCGGAACAAATGACAAGCAGTCGAGCCACGAAGTGACAGACACTCAATTGCCTTCGGGCGGGGTCTGCGCCATCATCCTTGCCGCCGGCGAAGGCTCACGCATGAAGTCAGATCTTCCAAAGCCATTACACGAAGTGTGTGGCAGATCCATGGTGATGCACGTAGTGCACTCACTTGAATCCATTTCGCTTGTTGCAACTGTGGTTGTTGTCGGACATCGCGCACCTGAAGTAACTGCACATGTGCAACACAACGCACCCGAGTGGGCACGCATTCAATTTGCAACACAACATGAACAAAACGGCACAGGCGATGCTGCTTCGGCTGGTCTTGCTGGATTGTCTGCAGATATCAGTTCAAACACTTCTGCAGTATTGGTCATGCCAAGTGATACGCCACTACTGACATCACACACCATCAACCGTCTGATTACTGAACACACAGCATCTAATAACGCCGCCACTGTTCTGACGGCAGTTCTGGCTGACCCCACCGGATACGGTCGCATCGTGCGAGATTCCAGTGGAAACGTTGTTGGTATTGTTGAGCACAGAGACGCATCACCCGATGAACTGAAAATTCATGAGATCAACACAGGTATTTACCTTTTCGATTTCAAATTGTTTGGTCCAGCACTCAAAGGAATCGGCACAAATAACAGCCAAGCCGAGTATTACCTGACCGATGTCGTGGCGGTACTGGCATCAGCTGGTCACTCTGTTGGGTCAGTCATTGCTCCAGCCGAAGAGACTGCCGGGGTCAATGACCCACTGCAATTGGCAAAGGCTGAGCAAGAAATGCTCCGGCGAAACGCGGCCCGCTGATTCGTCCAGCATGCGAAGATGCCCAGGCGGCCTGCGTGTTCTACCATTGCCTCATATGAACGCGCGGTCGATGGAGAAGGTCACTACGAAGAGACTGTCGCTGTACACGGGTCGAACACACCCGTCTCTTGCACAAGAAGTTGCAGAACACCTTGGCATCACTCTTGGAGACGCCAACATCGTTGAATTCGCTAACGGCGAAATTCGCCCCCGGTTTACTGACAGCATTCGTGGTGGAGA
>CAMDVC010000066.1 GCA_945878785.1 Bifidobacterium breve
ATGACCGAAGACGCTCATCGATTCATCGGTCCTGTCACAGTGTCGGCACTTGCATCTGAACCAGTGCACACAAGTTTGTGGGATGACGCATCTCCTATTCCACACACGCGACTTGGTCAGAACGCTGATGTCATTGTTGTTGCTCCTGCTACTGCACGAGTGATTGCTGCGTATGCGATGGGTCTATCGCACGATCTTCTCAGTGCCACTCTGATTGCTACTCGCGCACCTGTTGTGTTGTGCCCAGCTATGCATACCGAGATGTGGGAACACCCAGCAGTAGTCGACAACATTGCATTGTTGCGTTCCCGTGGAGTCATCATTGTGGAACCACAATCGGGGCGCTTAGCGGGTGGGGACATCGGCACAGGTCGTCTTGCAGATACGGCATCCATCGTCAGTGCTGTGACAACCGCGTTGAATGGGTCTGATAAGGATTTGGCTGGTACGTCAGTATTGGTGACAGCCGGTGGAACTCGTGAACCAATTGATGCGGTGAGAGTGATTGCTAACCGCTCGAGTGGGAAACAGGGATACGCAATCGCAGAACAAGCTCATAAGCGTGGTGCAACTGTCACCATCGTCAGCACCGTTGATCGTGAGACTCTTGCAGGGATAACTGTTGTACCTGTCGAGACAGCGCAGCAGATGTTGGACGCAGTCAATTGTCATGCACCGACTTCGGATGTTGTCATCATGACTGCTGCCGTTGCTGACTTCCGTCCTGTTCAAGTTGTCGCCGGAAAGATCAAGAAAGATGGGGGCATTCCTGAGATTATTCTTGAACCAACAGTGGATATTTTGGGATTTCTCGGAACTCATAAACCTGCTGGACAGACTCTTGTTGGGTTTGCGGCTGAGACCAGCAACCTTGTGGATAACGCTCGCGGCAAGTTAATTCGTAAGAATTTGGACCTCATTGTGGCTAATGATGTGTCCGCTGATCGGGTCGGATTCGGACATGACACGAACGAAGTCACCATTTTGCTTGCGTCGGGGGATTCTCTTGAGGTGCCTCTTGCTGACAAACACGCCATCGCCACTGCTGTATTAGATAGCGTGTCACGGGTGCGGGCGGCTCATCGTCCGCAACGATGAAGGAGTCGCCTTGAGAAATTTCACTTTTACGTCTGAGAGCGTGACCGAGGGTCACCCAGACAAGATGGCAGACCAGGTTTCTGACTCAGTACTCGATGCGTTGTTGGCCATTGATCCGAACAGTCGCGTGGCATGTGAAACATTGTTGACCACTGGTCTGTGCGTCGTGTCTGGTGAAATCACTACTGACGCTTATGTCGACATTCCCGCTATCGCTCGTGCCGCAATCAAGCGGATTGGGTATGACGATGCTGCATATGGTTTCGATGGCAATACCTGTGGTGTTGTGGTGGCACTCGACGCGCAGAGCCCAGACATCGCACAAGGTGTCGACATCAGTGAAGAACAGCGCAGTGGAAAAAGCGGCGAAGACATCATCAACGGTCAGGGTGCTGGCGACCAGGGAATGATGTTCGGTTATGCCTGCAACGACACTCCTGACCTCATGCCCCTTCCCATTTGGTTGGCACATCGTCTTGCTGAACGTCTGACTGAAGTTCGTAAGAGCGGACTTATTCCGTACCTTCGTCCGGATGGAAAGACTCAAGTCACGTTTGAGTACGTTGACGGTCGTCCCGTGAAGTTGTCGACAGTTCTTATCTCTACTCAACATCGTGATGGAGTGAGTCGTGAAACTGAAATTCGTCCTGACCTGATTGAGCAAGTAATTATGCCAATCATTCCTGCTGCATTTGCTGACGATAATCCTGCGATTTACATCAACCCGACTGGCAAGTTTGTTCTCGGTGGACCACATGCTGACACCGGTCTTACTGGTCGTAAAATCATCGTTGATACATACGGTGGTATGGGTCGTCACGGTGGTGGGGCATTCTCCGGTAAGGACCCTTCAAAGGTTGATCGCTCTGCTGCATATGCGGCTCGTTGGGTTGCAAAGCATGTAGTTGCGAGCGGTGCTGCAGAAAAGTGTGAAGTGCAAGTCGCATACGCCATTGGTATGTCGCAGCCGATCAGCATCTTGGTTGAAACGTTTGGCACAAACGCTGTCAGCGAAGAGTCAATTGAAAAAGCTGTGCGTGACGTGTTTGACCTACGCCCAGGCGCAATCGTGCGTGACCTTGATTTGAAGCGTCCTATTTATGCAAAGACCGCTGCATACGGTCACTTCGGTCGTCCAGAACCAGAATTCACTTGGGAAACCTTGTCGCGTCTGTCTGATTTCAAGGCCGCTGTCAAACTCTGAGCAATCAGTCGCCACTCGTTGCGTCGGTAGTTCCGGACGTATCGGGTATCGACAAGGTCTTTGATTACCTCATACCAACTGAACTCGAGAATCGAGCAACTATTGGTGCACGTGTGCGCATTGTGCTTAACGGACGTCGTGTTGGTGGCTGGATAACACACGTCTCTCGTTACGAGGAAGGCGACTCGGCGGCTGTGCCCCTCGATCGGCTGAAGCCGATTGTGTCTGTGTCAGGGTTGGGAGTTGAGCCCTACCTCGTTCCATTAACTAAATGGATCTCAGAACGATGGTGGGGGTCATGGCGTTCTGTTCTGTCGAGTGCGTCAGCGCCACGAATGCGAGAGCGAATAATTCATCCTCGGCGAACAGGTTCTCAGGACATCGGTACTGACACTGTGGCTGTGGCTGCGTTTGAATTGTTTCAAGCAGGGGGCGGGTTGTTGGTAGTTCCGCCAGCATTGTCTTCACTTGCGGTGGTGCTGCGACTTGCGTGTATTGGCCCGGTCCTCGTTATTTGTCCATCGCAGAAGATGGCCTCAATGGGTGCTGCGTTTCTTCGACGCAAGGGGCTGAGCACTGCATTGGTTCCTGATGAATGGGACAATGCTCGCGGTGGAGTTGATGTTGTCATCGGAACTCGTTCTGGAGTCTTTGCGCCGTGCCCTGATGTGGTTGCAATCGTCGTCATTGATGAACATGATGAACTCTTGAAGGAAGAGCGATCTCCGGCATGGGATGCAACTGCAGTTGCGAGCGAGCGCGCGCTCCAGGCCGGAATTCCTCTGATTTGTACCTCGGCAGTTCCATCGGCGCAGTCGCTGCATGTTTTTAGTGAGCACATAGTGCAAGTCCAGGCCGAGAGTGGATGGCCACGAATAATTGTTGTCAATCTTTCTGACGTTCCAGTTGCTCAGTCACTGCTTTCCAGCGAACTACTTGAAGCTGTAGGAATATCTGGTGCTACAACCGTGTGTGTTTTGAACACAAAAGGGAAGGCCCGACTGATTGTCTGCAAGTCGTGTCGTCATGTGCAGGCATGTCCGTCATGTGCTTCGTTGATGACCTATGACGACGACAACAATCTGTGGTGCGTGCGCTGTCAAGAAATGCATGGCGGGGTATGTCTGGCATGTGGTCGTGTTGCTTTTACTGTGCCCCGTGGAGGGGTGTCACAACTGGTGTCTCAGATTCAGGCATCAACGCGTAACCCGGTGGTCGAAATTTCATCAGACTCACCCGATGACTGGAGCAAGGGGACAGTGTTCATCGGGACTGAGGCCGTACTTCACCGGATCCCCACTGCTGACACTGTTATTTTTGCTGATATTGATCGTGAATTGGGAGCACCGCGGATGACGGGTGCGCACGAGGTGTTGTCCATGATTGCTAAAGCTGCGCGCATGGTGGGCGCCAAAGGGACACTGGTTGTTCAGACTCGCCAAATTGAGAACCCTCTGATTGTCGCCTTGTCACAATCAGATGTGTCAACGGCGTTACAGACATGGAGCGATGCCGACTCCGCTCAACGACTAGCGATGATGCTGCCTCCTTTTGGTGCAATCGCGCGTGTGCTGGTTACTGCTCCTCGATCATTGTCGGAGATTGCTCTACCTCCAGGGGTTCATACAGCCCGTGATGAAGACGCTTTTCTTCTTCGCGCCTCATCTCGCATCGAACTTGACGCAGCAATTTCACTAATCAGATCTGAATTTGGAACTGCGGTGCGTATTCACATTGATCCGTACCGTTTCTAAGATTGGGCCTTCACTTCAAGAACTCGAAACCCATTGCGACTAGCCAGTCGGGTGGTGGGGTACGACAGTCCGGTCATCCATTCAGATAAGGAATCTGCGCCCAGGTTCTTGTTGACTACGAGATATGCGGTTCCGCCAGTATCAAGTCGCGCAAGCCATAGCTCTAGTAAGTCATGCAATGCAGACTTGCCAATTCTGATTGGTGGGTTCGACCACACAGCCGCAAACCTGATTGATGGGTCAACTTCTTCGGGAGCCGATACAACAATGTTTCCTAGGCCGTTACGAGTCGCGTTCTCACGACATATGTCACGCGCACGTTGATTGGTGTCTACTGCGTACACCGTGCATTTTGGGTATCGGACCGCCAGAGTGAGTGCGATTGCGCCAGATCCGCATCCGATGTCACACAAAAATGATCCGGGTGTAATTGGTGCGCCATCATGTTTTGCCATGACTTCGAGGAGCACAGACGTTCCTTTGTCAAGACCGTGTTGGGCAAAGACACCAGCGTCTGTGGAAAGAGTTAACTCGCCGTCAGTTCCAGTCACCACAAACTCTTTACGTCGCGAGGCGGCTAGCGGAGTTTCAGAAAAATAGTGCTGGGGGTCAGATGATGAGGGGGTGTTCTTTGGCATGTTGTCTCCGCAGGTAGCCTTTCAGATTGTGGCCTATGACATTCGCACCTTCGGAGATCCTGTTCTCACCTCAGTAGCCGAACAAGTTGAGAATATCGACGGAAAAATCGTGCGCCTCTCTCAGGCCATGCTGCAGGCAATGTACCAAGCCCCAGGTCTCGGGCTTGCTGCTCCACAAATTGGAGTTCAGAAACAGATCTTCGTGTACGACGTTGATGGTGTACCCGTAACCCTATTGAACCCACGAATAGTTGAGTCTCGTGGCGAGTGGGTGTACGACGAAGGATGTTTGTCAATCCCTGGTCTGTATGTCGAAATGCTTCGACCAAAAGAAGTTTTACTCGAAGCAGTTGATCTTGGGGGAAACACTATTCAAATCGAGGCAGATGAGTTGCTGGCTCGCCTGTTTCAACATGAGCTCGATCATTTGAATGGCGTATTGATGTTTGAACGTATGACGCCAGACCAACGTGAAGAAGCGCTCTCTGAATACAAGCGCATTGCTGATGGGGGAACCTCTGAAGGAGAGACCCGCCATATTGGTCTGAAGTAGTCATGACTCGTGAGGCTCGACCTCTCGTATTTCTCGGCACCCCAACAGCCGCCGCAACAATCTTGTCGGAATTGATACGAAACGATTTTGAAATAGCTCACGTTGTTACTCGTTCTGACGCCCGTCGAGGACGGGGTTCATCTACAACACCTAGCCCAGTGAAGCAGGTAGCAATCGACAATGCGATTGAGGTATCGCATGACTGGGCATGGGTGAAAGAAAATTCCAATCGTGAACTGCTTGGTGTAGTTGTTGCATACGGCAAAATCATTCCGGCAGCAGTCCTGTCGCATACTCCAATGGTCAACGTTCATTTTTCTCTACTGCCGCGTTGGCGCGGAGCAGCCCCAGTGGAACGAGCCATATTGGCGGGGGACGCACGCACTGGCGTGTGCATTATGAATGTGGAAGAAACGCTTGATACCGGCGATGTATTTGCTCGACGAGAGATTGACATCGTGGATGCGCATACGACCGAAAAACTCACGGCAGATCTTGCGACACTGGGGGGAGACCTTCTCGTCGACACGTTGACAGAGGGATTAGGTGTAGCAGTCCCTCAACAGGGTGAGTCAACGTATGCGACAAAGGTGAGCGCTGATGAACTTCTACTCGATTGGAATCGTTCCAGTATTGAAGTGTCACGCATAGTTCGTGCAGTGCGTTCGTACACGATGCTTGGGTCCCAACGTTTGAAGGTCATCCAAGCAGAATTGATTACAGACAGAGTGCAGTTGAGCCCTGGTCAGTGCGATGGGGCGGGATGCGTCGGCACACGTGATGGGGCAGTGCGACTGGTCGCAGTACAACCAGAAGGTAAAGCGGTCATGGACGCTGTGGCGTGGCTGCGTGGCCGTAGCGACCAGGGAATCATTCAATTTTCCTAACTCTTCGTAAAACCATCACTGAGCAGAAGCGATGTCTCGCTAACCTCAACTCGTGCTAAAAATTGTCTTACCTAAGGGGTCGTTAGAGACCGCAACACTGGCTCTGTTTGATGAAGCGGATCTTACGGTTGTGCGTTCCTCGTCCGTTGAGTACAAAGCATCAATTGATGATCCTCGTATTGAGTCGGTCAGAATTCTCCGTCCGCAAGAGATTGCCTCGTATGTTCAAGAGGGCCTTTTTGATTTGGGAATCACGGGGCGTGACTGGATTGAAGAAACATCGAGCGATGTTGTCAGTCTCGGAGAATTGCGTTACTCAAAAGCAACATCGCAGCCAGTTCGTGTTGTTGTAGCTGTTGCAGATTCATCGCCAGCTCAATCTGCAAAGGATTTGAAAGATGGCATTCGCGTGACTACTGAATATCCGGAGATGACTCGTCGATATTTTGCCGAACGAGGCATCAAAGCAGATATTCGTCTGAGCTACGGCGCAAGTGAAGCAAAGATTCCTGATATCGCCGATTGTGTTGTTGACATCACCGAGACGGGGAGAGCATTACGAGCTTCAGGGCTCCGTATTATTGACACCGTTCTCACCAGCTATACCGAATTGATTGCCAACAAAGAGTCATATGCCAATCCAGTAAAACGGCACGC
>CAMDVC010000067.1 GCA_945878785.1 Bifidobacterium breve
GCACACCTTGGCTTGGCGTTGATGGCGTCACTGGGGGGGCACTCGTCGGTGTTGCAGGCGTTGCAGGCTTGGCCGGTACATCCATTACTGGGCTAGGCGTGACTGGGTTACTGGCTTTCGGAGGGAGTGTCGTCGTAGGAGGTGGTGGAACGCCAGGATCTTCTTCATAAACAACAACTGAGGAATCCTCTGCCGTGAAGTCTGTAACTGTCTCAGTACTTTCAACTTCTGCCGCTAGCGAGAACGAGTTTGACGATGTTGGCTGCTGGTACAGAAGTGTATTTGTAGTTCCCGTGGGAAGATTTCTGATAGTTGCTTTGGTGGCAGTGGCAACCAATTGTGTTGCAACCTGAGCAGGCGTCAAAGTCGGTGCGTTACCCAACATATTTGCAACAACACCCGCAACGTGCGGAGACGCCATTGACGTTCCCGACTTGCTGGAGGTTGAAGTCGGACTAGTGATTGCAGCAGAAATAATGTGTACGCCTGGCGCCAAGATATCAACACAAGAGCCACGGTTAGAGAAGGCAGCGAAGTCATCAGTTGAGTCAGTAGCACCGACAGTTATCGCTGACGGTTCACTCGACGGCGAAAATGTACACGCATCTGAATACGAGTTACCAGCTGCGACAACAAAAGTAACTCCGTCTGCAACGCCACGTGCAACGGCATCATTGATAGCCACATCAATGCCACTCATGCTGCCAAGGCTCATGTTGGCCACTGCCGGAGTACCAGCCACGTGATGTTGAATAATCCAGTCAATTCCTGCAACGATGCCAGCAGTAGATCCGGAACCATTGCAGTCAAGAACTCGGACAGGGATAATAGTTGCTTGAGTTGCGAGCCCGTAAGTGCTTCCCGCCACAGTTCCCGCCACATGCGTTCCGTGACTGTGACAATCATTAGTGCCATTGCCATCATTAAATGCGGTGAACCCACTTGCGACCCTGTTGGTGAATTCTGCACTAGCACTGTAGACGCCAGTGTCAATGACGTAGGCAGAAACTCCCGCACCAGTACCACCGCGCGTAATTTGTTTATCAAGCGGCAATGACCGTTGATCAGTGCGGTCTAGTCCCCATGATGCTGCAGGCATTGTTGTTGAACCACTAGCGACTGGAGACACTGCAGCACTTGCCACGGATACAACACTGGTGCCAACAGCATTCTTGGCTGTCACAGTGAATGTGTACGACTCGCCATTTGTCAGTTCAGTAACAACACAAGCGTTGGTAGAGGTTGTGCAGGTAAAACCACCTGGCGTCGACGTGACTGTGTACGACAAGATTGCTGAGCCACCGCTACTTACGGGCGTTACCCAACGAACAGCAACACGCGTGTCACCGGCTGTGGCGGTGACTGTCAACGGAGCAGACGGAACTGTTGCAACTGAACGAGGAGTTACTGTGACCGTGGCTGAGGCTGGGCTTGAACCATATGCATTCACTGCTTTGACTCGCAGAGACACCGGAACATCAGGAGTCATATTTGTCAGCGTTGCGGTTACCGCGGTCGAGACTCCGTCGTCCAATATTGACCATGCTGCAGAAGTATCGGCGCGATATTCAACGATGTAATCAGTAACAGGCGCTGCCTTTGCTACGACTGCTGACCAGGCAAGAGTGATTGAGGTTGTGCTCACTGTGGCGCGTACAGATGACGGCGGGTTCGGCGTACCTATGCCACGCAGCTGCAACGTAAGAGTTGAGGATGGTGGACTAATGCCAACAGCATTAGTTGCAGTCACACGGAATAGGTACTGCATGCCGTACGCAAGGCTATTTACCCGGATGTTTCGAACATTGGCGTTGGTAACCGCGATGCTCGACCACGTGATGCCGTCATCGGTTGACATCCATGTTGTGTACGAAGTAATTGCTGACCCACCAGTGAACGCGGGGCGTAACCAGGATAAATACGCATTAGTACCGGACAAGAAACCGCCAAAGTATCGCGGCTGGGAAGACACGGTGGCCGCAACAGGCGTTCCTTCAACAGTTGCTGAGGCTTGGCTTGATCCGACCGCGTTGATTGCGTATACGCGGAACTTATGCGGTACCCCACCAACAAGATTTGTGTACGACATTGAACGGTAAATAACTGAGATGACATCAGAGCGTGTCCATGTTAAGCCACCATCAGCAGAGTACTCAGTGCGATATCCAGTGATTCGACTTCCGCCATCTGATAACGGCGTTGCCCAGTACAGCGTTGCTCCGTTAAACGAGGCATACACCGCAGGTGCACGCGGAGAACTTGGTGACTCAAGCGCGAGAGGCGTGAGCGTGATCGTGTTACTTGCAGGGCTTGTGCCTGTTGAATTCACCGCTTTGACGCGGAACGAATGCGCGATGGCGGAAAGGCCTGTGACAGTAAATGTTCTATTGGTAGTCACGCCATCATTAACAGTCGTCCATGTAGAGCCGGCATCTACTGATGACTCAATGATGTAATCAGTTATAGAAGCTCCAGCGAGTACCGAAGGTGGCAACCACGACAGCGTGACTGATTGACGCCCAACCGTGCCACTGAGATTGAGTGGCGAAGACAATGTAGGCGCCGCTACCGGAGTAGACGAGACCGCACTCGTTGCGACACCGGTACCAATCGCGTTCACGGCTGAAACACGGAATGAATATTGCGTTCCATTTGTCAGGCCAGTGATGTTCGCAGTTCTTATGGTGGAAGCGGTGTGTGCAAAGACCGTCCATGCAGTGCTGTTACTCAACGCATATTCAATCTTGTAATCAGTAATTGCTGATCCGCCATCAGATGCAGGAAGCGACCATGTAAGTGCAACAGCTTGCGATGACGGAGTTGCGGTGAGCGAAAGTGGGACCGAAGGAACAGTGGTCGGAGCTGGTGCTGGTACGGGAGCTGGTTCAAACGATGTTGAATACGCCAATTTGTTTGGCGAACCAACACCCACGTTAGTAACCACGTTGGGTGTCGCAGCGTTTATAATCGCAGCGGTTACGGCAGCTGGCGTGGCTGATGTTCGAGTTTCTAAGTAGACCGCGGCAATACCGGCAACGAATGGTGACGCCATTGAAGTTCCAGACAAGGTGGCTACGGCGTTAGGTGAACCTTTGTACGCAGACGGAATGCTTGTACCCGGCGCAAAGATGTCAACGCATGTCCCGTAGTTTGAAAAAGATGAACGCGAATCGTTCAGTGGAACAGCTGCACCAACGGTGATTGCAGATGGTGCGCTAGATGGCGAGTAGCTACACGCATTGGCATTGCTGTTTCCTGCTGCAACGACGACGGTGATGCCATCGGCCACTGCACTAGCCACTGCACTGTTCAACGAAGAACTGGCTCCGGCGCCAACACTGAGGTTTGCCACTGCTGGTACACCCGCAAGATGGTCAGTGATAGCCCAGTTCAAACCAGAGATAAGACCTGAGACAGAGCCTGAACCACTACACCCCAGAACTCGAATGGGCACGATGGATGCTGACTTAGCAACTCCGTACTTTGTGCCGGCCATAATTCCGGAGACGTGAGTTCCGTGACCATTGCAATCTTCCGTGCCGTTGCCGTCAGAGACTGCTGTGAAACCAGACTTAATGCGCCCTGTGAATTCAGTATGCGTGCTGTTGATACCTGTGTCGACAACATAGGCAGTAACACCGACACCAGTATTTGTGTATGAATAATTCTGGTTGAGAGGAAGCGCGCGTTGGTCAATACGGTCAAGACCCCAACCTGGCTGCGACTGATCTGTTGATATCGAAATAATTCGGTCGGCTTCGATGCTGACAACATTCGGATTCAATTGCAGTGCTACAACCTCTGAGTCGGAGAGATTGGCAACAAAGCCATTTATTGCATTCGAGAATGTGGTGATGGCACCAGAAGCCAACGATGCAACAGCAACAGCACTCGCGGTGTTGCTAGCCAACCGCACGATGTAGCGACCAGGAACAATGTCACCAACTTGCGCGTCTGTTGGCACGGACAAGCCTGTGACAATGTCTGTTGTGGTGTCATCGATTTGGAAAGAATTGTTTGGCTGCACAATTCGCACTGCCGGATCAATTGATGCCTTGACTGCTTGCGCCTGCGTGAGGGTGCGAACGTCGACACTTCCGTCGCGTTCCACGATGACGTATTCAGTGGTGCCCGATGCCGAGGCTGAAAGCGGAGTGATGGCGACTGTAGTCACGACGACTGCCCCTACGCATAGGGCTCGAAAGATGCGTGTCATTGTCACCTTGTAATTGTAGGGCAGGGATGAAATGGTGCCTAGTCTGCAGGCCTTAATTCGTGGTTAACGAGCAAAGATAGCCACTAGGACGGGCGTCACAATGAGCCCAGGAAGCAGGGAACCGAGCCGGATTTTCTTGATTTCGAGCAAATTGAGGCCGATGGCGAGGACTGTGAACCCACCGGCAGCAAATAGCTCTGTTCTCATGCGGGCGTCGAGCAAGGAATCGATACCCGTGCCACCGAGAGTGAGCAGCCCTTGAACAACGAAAACACCGATGGCACTGAACGCCCCGCCGATGCCATAGATGGATACAAAGATGATCGACATGAAGCCATCGAGCGTTCCCTTGATGATGTACAACTGCGGCGTGCGACCGCTTGCGTCTTCAATTGCGCCGAGAATTGTCATGGGGCCAATGCAGAACAGCAATGTCGCAGTGACAAAACCTTCCACGAACGTGCTTGAGTCATCTGACTTTTTGGCAAAGCGTTTTTTGAGGCGCTCGCCGAATCCTTCAAGACGTTCCTCAATATGAAGTAACTCACCGATGACGGCGCCAATGACCATGCCAACAAGTGGGAAGACCAAGTTGTGGGTATCCATGGCGTTGCTGATGCCCATGATGACTGTTGCTATACCAATGACCTGCACAACGATGGTGCGAATGGACTCGCGAATGCGATGACCAATGAAATAACCGATTGAACTTCCCACAATCACCGTTGAGGTATTGATGAGAGTTCCTAAGCCGCGCACAAGTTCTTACGCTACCGACACGGAATCTATGTGCCGTGGTTATCGTGGCTAGGTGCCAATTGTGCAGTTATCTGCGGGTTCTACCGTCGTTTCTATCGATACATCATCTGGCGGACGCGTGTCGTCTCTAATTATGGAAGGCACAGAACTATTGGTGACCGCAGCAGAAGACACATTGGGCTGGGGCCTCTACCCCATGGTTCCCTTTGCTGGCCGTGTGCGCGATGGCGTTCTGATGTTTCGCGGACTGCAATATGAATTGCCATTGCGGTTAGCACCAAATGCCTTGCACGGCACCGTGCTTGATGTTGAGTGGACTGTTGTTGAACAGACAGATGCAAAAGTAACGATGACATGTGATCTTGGAACTGATTGGCCGTTTGCCGGAACAGCGACTCATGTAATCGATGTTGTTGATGGCGATGTGTTGTTTACCCTCACACTTGATGCGTTAGAACCTCAGCCTGCACAAGTGGGTTGGCATCCGTGGTTTTTGCCACCACGCCATTCGCACCACAACTTCACAGCCATGTTGCAACAAGATGTCAGTGGTATCACTACAAATCAACGCGTGCCTGTGCCCCATCGCAAATACGACGACTGTTTCGTAAAGCCGATCACGATGCCCTGGCTGACGGTTGGCGAAGTGAAAGTAGAAATTTCAAGCGATTGTTCGCATTGGGTTGTCTACAACGCAAACCCAGCGGGTATTTGCTTTGAACCACAGTCGGGGCCGCCGAACGGCATTAACACTGAACCCTATGTCGTGATGCCGGGTAAGCCGCTTGTGCGACACATGGCAATTACACGAATTAGTTAGCCCACGTTGCGCGCATACGGCGCAGTGTTGCAGTGCGAATATCGCCCCAGGTGCCACCAAGGATGTTGCGTACAGTGCCAAGCGACGGCACCTTCTGTGTGCCATTAACTGTGGAACGCCACAGATCGAACTGATGACTTGCGCCATGATGCGCTGGTTCACGAAGGAAGCGTTCAACAAAACCGAATAGTTGTTCTTCATCCCACGTGCGTTCGTAATTTGAACGCAATGCTTCACCGCTTGATACGCCAACGGAAGAACATGCTGCTGACCATGAGCCAAACAACTGCACGATGCGGGCAACGCTTGGGCCTTGTATACGGCCACTCCGCAAAAGTGCTGTGTATGCATTGTGTGTAAGTGGAGACGCCATGAGGTTCGCTGCTTGCAATGCTCCGCGCGCACGTTCACGTGTAACAGAAATAGTTTGTGACTCAACGCGCTCTCTCGGTTCTGTTAATTCGTCTTCGCCAAGAATCAACCATTCAACAGGTCGAGCAGCTGTGGTGATTGCGGGAAGTGGTGCACCGAGAGCCTCAGAAACTTCGTTCAGAGTTGCGCCAGGATGCGAGTTAAGAAATTCGCCGATGCGATCAGTGAGTTCCGAGCGCACTTCAGCCTTCGTTGGCTTAGTGCGAGTACGCGTTGCTTTCGCTGGAGCTGGTGCAGAATTTCCTGCGCCGTAGCGCAGCAGGAATTCGCCCAAGGTACGCATGTGACTGCGGCTCAGAGTGTTGTCAGAGTCGAGAAGATCGAGCTCTGTGGCTGCCCATATGACAGATTCAGGCAACTCAGCCAATGGAATGCGTTGTGTCATGCAATAGACAGTATCTGAGGGTTTATATAGTCACTACACCGACATATAGTAATCCCAACACACGAGGGGGCCGCCGTGACAATCAGTTTGGATCATGAATGGGAATCACTGTTGCCA
>CAMDVC010000068.1 GCA_945878785.1 Bifidobacterium breve
TCTGTGCCAACTTCACAAAGCCAGCAAAAAAGAAGTAACTAGTTTTCCAGCGGCAATAAGTGAGTTGCTGCTTCTTCAAGATGTGAATTCCAGTCAGGTACCGATGATGGTTCTGCCAGTGGAATAACAACAAACTTCGATGCTCCAACATCAACAAACTGTTGAATAGTGCGCGCTAATGCAGCCCACCCAGTGGGTACAAGCACGGATACATCATCTAGGTCTGGTCTGCGCGCTTTCAGCCCCTCAAGCAAAGCTGCAGGTGGTTCACCAATGACATAAGGGATAAGCACGCCAAAGTGCTCATCTTCAATTTCTCGATCATGCTCTGAGGCAACAGTGGTGATTGTTTTCCAGCCTGCTTCTGCATCCTGTGGTGTAACGAATGATGGCAGCCAGCCATCGGCCAAACGTCCAACGCGCTTTAGTTCGCTCTCCGCAATACCACCAAGCCACACGTCAGGTGGTTGCTGTTTTGGTTTTGGGTTCACGCGCAAATTGTCGTAGTTGTAAAACTCGCCGTGGAATGTGACTTCCTCATCCGTCCAGCACGCACGAAGAACTGCAAGTGCTTCGTTAAACATCTTTGCGCGTTTCGTGCGTTCAACGCCGAACGCTTGTTGTTCGTGCACATCTGCAACACCAAGCCCGAATGCCGGAAGCAGGCGTCCGTTCGACATGCGATCAAGCGTTGCGAGTTCTTTTGCCAGCACAATGGGATTGCGACCAGGAAGAACCATGACGCTCATTCCCACTTTGAGACGCGTAGTGCGAGCAGCAGCCATGGCCATTGCAACTAGGGGGTCCGGGGCGTCTCCGCCGATGCGCTCGCTCAGCCACAGGCTGTCAAAGCGAAGTCTCTCGAGAGTGTCGACCACTTCAAGAAAACCTGTGTCATTCAGGGTGGTGCGAACCCCTAATCCGTAGCCAATGCGAACCTTCATGTTTTCCATGCTGACACATGAGCCACGGGGCAATAGCCTCGGCGCATGGCGAATTCTTCATCTTTTGACCCTGTTTCCCAATTTCGTGTGGACGGCAAGATTGCCATCGTCACGGGTGCCTCGTCTGGCCTTGGTGCCCGCTTTGCTCGTGTCCTTCATGCCGCTGGGGCCACCGTGGTGCTGACCGCTCGCCGTCTTGACCGTTTGGAGTCTTTGTCGAAGGAACTCCCGGGTTCTATTTCCATCAAATGTGATGTAGCTAGCGCAAGTGACCGCGAGGCACTGATTGCTGAAGTCATTTCGAAGTGTGGGCGAGTGGACATCTTGGTGAACAACGCAGGAATCACTCACAAGATTGCAATTGAATCTGAAACGCTCGACATGTTTGAAGAAACAATGGAAGTGAACACCACTGCTATATGGCATCTGTGCAAACTCGCAGGCGAGAACATGGTTGCCAATAGAAGCGGTGTCATCGTGAATGTGGCATCCATCTTGGGAATGATTGCGGGAACACCAATCAAGCAAGCGAACTATGCCGCTAGCAAAGGCGCCGTTATTGCACTGTCGCGAGAGATTGCTGTGCAGTGGGCCCGAAAAGGTGTGCGTGTGAACTCGCTGTGCCCTGGATGGTTTGTCAGTGAAATGACAGCGGGAATGGACACAGATGACAGTTCGCAAAAATACGTGATGCAGAATTCACCTATTCCGCGTATGGGGGCAGAACATGAACTTGATGGTGCATTGTTGTTTATGGTCAGTGATGCTTCATCGTTTATGACGGGTCAATCAGTCATCGTTGATGGCGGTTGGACCGCTCGATGACAAATCAACCTGGGGTAATGCCAGCACGTGTGGCATTGTCTGCCCCAGGAATACGACCTCTTCTCATCTCTAGCTTTGTCCTTACAACTGGAGTCATGTTGCAAGCAGCAGCATTGGGCAAACACATCTTCGATATCACTGACTCTGAATTAGACATTGGTTGGCTTGGTCTTGCCGAGTTCATGCCCGCCGTGTTGCTGGTGCTCGTCACCGGAACAGTTGCAGACAGGCTTAATCGCAAAAAGATTTCACTGTTGGCTCAATTCGGCGAGTTCATCAGTTCCATCCTGTTAATGCTGTATGCACTTACTAACCCCACATCAGCTGGTCCAATTTTTGCAATCGCAGTTCTGTTTGGTGCGTCGCGTGCCTTTCTGTCGCCTGCGTTGCGGCCAATTGCCGCCATGATTGCACCAGACGGCGGACTGCCAAGAGTGATCGCGTTTTACAGCGCTACGTGGACAGGTGCTGCAATCTTCGGGCCTGCAATCAGCGGGTTCTTGTATGCCGTTGACCCTGCATTGGCGTACGGGGCAGCTGCAGTTTTTATTGCGGGCGGCATGTTCTTTCTGTCTCTTGTTAAGTTGCCAAAAGTTGTTGAACCCGTTGTGCCATTAGAGCGGCCAACACTTCGTGATGCCGTGGAGGGACTGGTGTTCATTCGCAAAACTCCTGTGCTCTTGGCGGCCATTTCGTTGGACCTATTTGCTGTGCTGTTCGGAGGTGCTGTCGCATTGCTTCCAGTCATTGCGGAAGAACAGTTGAATGTTGGCGATATCGCTTATGGATGGTTACGTGCTGCCGGAGGAATAGGTGCAGCCACGATGGCGATCTTCCTGGCGTTTCGGCCAATCCGTCGACATGTTGGTCGCACACTCTTGGTTGCTGTGGGAGTATTTGGTGTGGCCACAATTGTTCTTGGGACAACAAAATCGTACCTCGTTGCATTTATTGCACTGTTGGTCATTTTTGCTGCCGACATGATCAGCGTGTTCATTCGTAGCTCGCTAGTTCCACTTGTGACACCCGACGACAAACGTGGACGCGTCAGTGCGGTCGAAAATGTCTTCATCGGCGCATCAAACGAACTTGGTTCGTTTGAGTCGGGCGCCGTATCCAGCTTTGTCGGAACTCCTGCCACTGTTATTGGTGGCGGTATAGCCACGCTTGCTGTAGCCGGAGTGTGGTGGGCGGCGTTCCCGTCTCTGAGAAACATCAACCGTTTTGAAGATCTAGAGGAACAATAAGAGCAATGAATTCTCACGTCGTTCGCACTGCTTGCACTTTGGATTGCCCGGATGCTTGCACGCTTGATGTCACTGTCACTGATGGAGTGATTACCGATATTGACGCCGCCAAAGACGGGGATATCAATCCGTTTACATCCGGTTTCATTTGTCGAAAAGTGCAAATGAGCACCAAGCGCATTTATTCATCTGAACGTATCGCTACACCGCTTATTCGTACTGGCACGAAGGGGGACGGTGAATTCCGTGCTGCATCGTGGGATGAAGCACTAGACCTCATTGCTTCGCGAATCAAGGAGGGCATTGCTACACGTGGAGTCAACAGCATCGCGCCGTACCTTTATAACTCTTCGTCAGGAATTCTTGAAAGCAATGGATCGACGTTGGAACTGTTTGCTCGACTTGGGGCCCCAGAGATTGAGCACACAATCTGTGCCTTTACATACGGTCGTGCGTGGGATCAAGTTTTTCCAGGTCTTTCGTCGGCAGATCCGCAGTCAATCCCGAAAGCAAAACTTCTCATCATTTGGGGTGCAAACTCCACCGCATCGAACTCGCATCTTCCACCACTGGTCAATGAATGCAAAGCCAATGGTGGAACAGTCATTGTTGTTGACCCTCGGGTAACGGGCATTGCGGATCGTGCTGATCTTCACGTGCCGTTGTTGCCCGGTACCGATGCTGTGTTTGCAATGGCAATCGCAGCGGAACTTGAACGCAGAGGAAAACTGAATTCAGCATTTATTCGCGATCACGTGAGTGGATCTGAGGAATTTCTTGCAGTGTGTCGTGAATGGACTCTTGATGACGCAGCAGATGAATGCGGCATTGATGTATCGGTATTCCAAGAGTGCGTAGATCTCATCAGTACTTCCTCGCCCGCCATGTTGCGCATGGGATGGGGAGTTGAACGCAACGTCAATGGTGGCAGCAGCATGCTCGCTATTTTCTCAATGTGGGCAGTTGCCGGTCACTTTGGAATTGAGGGAAGTGGAATCCTTGGGTCCACATCGCGAGTATCGTCAGCGCGAATTGATGCGTTACTGCCAGAAATACAAGATGCACGATCAGTTGTAAACATGAATCATGTTGGCCGTTGGCTTAACTCTGACGACTCACCGTCACTTCTCCTTGTCCAAGGCGCTAACCCCGCTGTCACAGCGAATGATCAACAACTCATGTTGTCAGGCCTCGCCAACGAAGATGTTTTCACAGTTGTGCATGATCAGGTGATGACGGACACCGCACGGTTTGCAGATGTTGTGTTGCCGGCAACCACCCAATTCGAAATTGATGATTTTGCAGGAAGTTACGGCGCGTTTTCGTTGCAGCGAGTAAACAAGGTCATTGACCCAGTGGGCGAGTCGCGCAGTAATGATTGGCTGGGCCGTGAGCTGGCAGCGCGTCTTGGCGTGGCTATTTCAACACCACGCGCAGAAGACATAGAAGTGGCACAAGACACCGTGATTCTCACGCCCCAAAACAGCGTGCAGTTCCGAGATGCTTTCCCCGCTGGTCTGAAGGCGCAACTGTTCTCGCCTGAATCGGAATTGCCGTTACCTTCGCCGATGACAGGGCGAGGATCAACTGGTTTGTTCCTGCGACTTCTTACTTCAGCGACTGCTCGAACAGTGAACTCCATGTTCGCTGAATATGACCCACCAACTGCTGCTGTCTCTGTTCATCCAATAGATGCAACCGAGCGAGGTCTCACTGATGGTGACCTTGTGACCGTGTCGAACAGCCTCGGCACCGTGACGTTGCCAGTGTCGGTAGATGCACGTATGCGTGTTGGCGTCTGTGAGATTCCAAAGGGTTTATGGATGCGTCACGTTGCCAACGGAATGGTGTCTAATGCTCTGATCTCCGATGGGGTCAATGACTTAGGCGGCGGGGCATGCTTCAATGAAGCGTTAGTTCTGATTGAGAAAGCGGCATCACAATGAGTGAGATCTTCACCAAAGTAGAGAACCTTGCGAAGCGGGGAGTCATAGTCGAATTCAAAGAGTTCATCAACCGAGGAAATGTCATTGACCTGGCAGTCGCTTTCGTTATGGGTGCTGCATTCAAAACCGTTGTTGACTCATTTGCGGGAAGTGACAAAGGCCCTGGAATCCTCGGTGGTTTGATTGGTGCCATCTTTGGCGGGCAACAACCAGATTTTTCAAAGAAAGTTCTCACTGTCAATGGCAGTGATATTCCGTTTGGTGCATTCGCCACTTCGGCGTTGAACTTCTTCTTCGTCGCTCTGGCGTTGTTCATGGTTGTGAAGCTCTACAACCGTTTTCGTTCGAATGATGACAAAGAGAAGGCTGCTCTCAATACCAATGATCTGTTGGTCGAAATTCGTGACGAGTTGCGTGCAACTCGTAATAACGACAAGCAATAGCAAAGGTGCCCCTTTTATGGGGTGTTTAGCCAATAGCCTTGGGAGGTCATGTCAGCCCCCCGCTTTCGCACTATTGCAACTCTGATTGCCATTTCTGGCATCGTGTCGTCATGTCTCGGGGTCGGTGCTGATGCAACGCGACTGACTCTCACAAATGTTGGGCGAATCCCTGGTATCAACTCCACCAGTGGGGCTGTGGTTGTAAACGGTGTGCGTGCGACGCTTGCGAATCTTGATGGCCCTGTCTTGGGCACTGTTGCTGCTGGTAACCGCGTTCTGGTTATTGGAGACTCGATCCTTGCTGGCACCGCTGCTCGATATGGCGGGGCTATGTGTGAAGGTCTCGTGCCGCTTGGGTGGCGCGTTGCAGTTGAAGCCGAAGCCGGACAAATGATTGGGTTTGGTCGCACCGTTTTGCGCGATCGCATTTATGAAGGTTGGGACGCGGCTGTTGTGTTCCTCGGCACCAACTACGGCGGAAGCGCAGAGCTGTACGAAAAAGATCTCATTGCTATTGTCAAATCATTGGCTCCGCGTCCCACACTGTTATTAACGGCTTCATTGTTCCGTCCCACAATGCAGCAGGTCAATCAAGTGATTCGAATCGTGGCTTCAAAGAATCCGAATGTTTCTGTCCTTGACTGGAGCACAACATCCGTACAAACAGGTGTGTTGAATCGCGACAAAGTTCATCCCACTGATGCTGGACGACAAGTGCTTGTCTCATCTATTGCGTCTGCTCTGGGTGATGCACCAACAGGGCCTGGGTCGTGTTTGCCGTCAAAGTACACAGATGACTCACTGATTACTGGTGATGTAATGCCTTCTTCAACGATTGAGGGGGCAACGGTGACCTCTATCGCTGGGACTACTGCGACAACCATTGCAGGCTCTACAACAATTGTGCCCGTAGTTTCTTCCACTGTGCCTGCAACTTCAACATCGACCACGGTTCGTTAATCATGTTGCAAGTTCAGAATGTCACCGTCGAAGTCGGCGGAAAAAATGTGGTGCAAGGTGCCACGTTTACTGTGATGGCTCGCGACAAGGTCGGCATTGTCGGCCGTAATGGTGCGGGCAAAACATCCATGTTCCGAGTACTAGGTGGAGAGAATGATCCAGCTGCTGGCAAAGTAATGCGCAGTGGTGCATTTGGGTACTTGTCGCAAGACCCACGCACCTCGCCAGAACAAGAAGCACGTTCGGCAATTGGTCACGTGTTGTCTGGTCGCAATATTGATGCTGACCTTGCCCGGTTAGAGAAACTTCG
>CAMDVC010000069.1 GCA_945878785.1 Bifidobacterium breve
ATAGTCCCGAATCACTGGAGGGAATGAATATGTATCGTGCCGCAATGTCGATGTGCGATAACGAAGAGGCTGCACCGTCGAAGGGGCTTCGGATTTCTGAAGAAAAAGTGATTTCACAACCAGATGGCAACACCATCAACATTCGAGTAATACGTCCCGATACAACTGATGTGCTTCCGTGTTTGTATTACATCCACGGTGGCGGCATGGCGTCGCTGTCCTGCTTCGATGGCAACTACAGCGCTTGGGGTCGCATTCTTGCTGCAAAGGGTGTTGCCGTGGTGATGGTTGATTTCCGTAATGCGGTGTCACCCTCTTCTGTACCTGAAGTAGCACCGTTCCCTGCAGGCCTTAATGACTGTGTCTCTGGACTGAAGTGGATCCACGCAAATGCCGCAATGCTAAAGATTGATGCGGCGCGCATTGTTGTTGTAGGTGAAAGTGGCGGTGGCAATCTCACATTAGCAACAGGGTTGCTACTCAAGAAGGACGGCGCTCTGGACTTGGTTGCAGGGCTCTACGCGCTGTGTCCGTACATCGCTGGTAAATGGCCTCTGCCTGAAAATCCTTCGTCAACGGAGAACAACGGCATCTTTCTAGATTTGCATAACAACAACGGCGCTATGGGCTACGGCATTGAAGCCTTCAATGAACGTAATCCGTTAGCGTGGCCAAGCTTTGCAACAGAAGATGATGTTCGCGGTTTCCCACCCACAGTGATCAGCGTGAACGAGTGTGACCCATTGCGCGACGAAGGTATCAACTTCTTTCGATTGCTATTGCGCGCCGGCGTTGCAGCACGTGGACGCACTGTGTTGGGCACAACGCACGGTATAGAAATCATGCCGATTGCGTGTCCGGATATCACGGAAGCAGCCGCAAGCGACATCATCGCATTCCTAACATCTCTATAGAGAAAAATGGAGCGGGTGACGGGAATCGAACCCGCATAATCAGCTTGGAAGGCTGAGATTCTAGCCATTGAACTACACCCGCGTATTGGGTTTCTAGGTTACTGGAATTGATGCACAAAAACCTCGGCATGGGATGAGGCAACAGGTCAGCGAGGGCGTTCTCCGTAGTCCTGCCATGGGGCATCACGCTCACGAATGACTTCACGAAAGCCCTTTTCGCTAAAGCCTTCTACCCATTGTTGGGCTTCTTCTGTGTGGCGGGTGATGCCATCAAAGAAAGTGCCGAGCAACTGGGATGTACGTAGTCCCATGTTCTCAAACGCTTGGTTAATGAGAAGTTTGTTGAGCGCCAATTGATTGGCTGGAATATGACGGAAACGACGTGCTTCTTCTTCGATGAACGCGCCGAGTTCGTCTGGTGGGCACACATGCGAAACGAGTCCGATGCGATACGCAGTGTCTGCATCAATCGCGCGACCAGTGAGAATGAATTGTTTGGCATGTTCAAGCCCAAGGCGATACACCCACATCATGGTTGTCGGAGTTCCATATATTCGGCTCGGTGCGTAACCAATGTGCGCATCTGAGGCCATGTAGAGCAAGTCACAACACATCACAAGATCTGTTGCACCACCAATGGCCCAACCTTTGACTTCACCGAGAACTGGCTTTGGGCATTCCCAAATTTTCATGAAACGTTTGACGTTGTTTCCCATGAACTGCCAGTCACGCACTGGGTCCCATGCGCCTTCACGCGGCTCTGGTCCTTTAGCTCCGTACGGAGTTGACCATCTGCGAACTTCGTCCGCATCGGAACCAGATGGGCTAGCGGCTAGGTCGTATCCGGCAGTAAATGTGTCGCCTTCACCACGAAGAACGATTGCGCACACGTCAGGTGATTTGGTTGCTCGGTCTATCCCGTCGGCAATCCCTTGAATGACCTCATCGGTCAGGGTGTTCTTTTTGTGTGGCCGATTGATTGAGATGATGGCAATGTCATCACGTTCCACATAAAGCACAGGTTCTGTCATGAAGTGATTCTGACAGATGGATCCTTATTGTTGTGCGGTCAGACCTTTTCGAGGAAGATGAGCGGAATTTCACGCTCGGTCTTCAATTGGTAGCCACCGTAGTTTGCATATTTTGCAACGATGATTGGCCACATTTCGTCGCGCTCTTCAGAAGTTGCGATACGGGCACGACGTTCGTGTTTGGCTTCTGTTTGTGTTTCTACCCATACGTTTGAATTGGCCCGCAAGTTCACAAACCATGCAGGGTGGTGATCATCGCCGCCGCGTGATGCGACGATCACGTATGTATCACCTTGTTGAATAGGCGAGGTCAACATGCATTCGCGAGGTTGCCCAGATGTTCGGCCAGTTGTCGTGAGTTTCAGCACGGGCATATTGCCGGCATTCCAACCTTTTTTGCCTCCGGAGACAGTGAGGATTGTTTTATGAACAAAGTTCATAGTTTTGAGGGCAAAGTCGCTTGGCACTTTCACAAGAGTACTTCCCATGGCGGTGTGACTTATGTGTCTGGCTTCAGATGCTGAATAGTTGCCAAGTACAATGGTTTTCTACATGTTGAAACGTCTTCTATCTACAGTTCTGGCGAAATATAAAGGCCTTCTGTGGGTGGTCATAGTTTTTCAAGCCATTCAGGCCGTAGCGGGCTTGTACCTACCCACTTTGAACTCGGACATCATTAACAACGGCATCGTGAAAGAAGACCTGGGGTACATCTGGCGCATCGGTGGCCTCATGTTGGTGGTCACCATCCTGCAAGTCGGCTTTTCTGTAATAGCCGTGTATTTCGGATCAAAAGTTGCCATGGGGTTCGGCCGTGACGTGCGCAGAAGCCTGTTTCACCAGGTCAATGATTTTTCAGCTCGAGAAGTTGCGCAGTTCGGTGCGCCCTCACTGATTACGCGAATCACAAACGATGTGCAGCAAGTACAAATGTTGGTATTGATGACCTGCACCTTGTTACTGAGTGCACCGTTCACCTCAATCGGGGGCGTGATTCTTGCCATGCAACAAGATCTTGGCCTGTCGCGAATCTTGATGTTCTCTATTCCAATTCTTGCCGTGTTGCTTGGACTAATCATTGGAAGCATGGTGCCATCATTTCGTAAAATGCAAGAACGTATTGATCGCATCAATGAAATTCTTCGTGAACAGCTCACCGGTATTCGCATCGTTCGCGCGTTTGTGCGTGAACCAGAAGAGAAAAAACGTTTTAGTGACGCAAATGCGGCTGTCACTGAAGTGGCATTGCGCGGTGGCCGCCTGCAAGCGTTGATGTTTCCTACAGCAACCTTGATCATCAATATCTCAAGCGTTGCTGTGGTGTGGTTCGGGTCAGATCGCATTAATGCGGGTCTTATGCAGCCTGGCGCGATGATTGCGTTCCTTACATATCTGACACAGATCTTGATGTCGGTCATGATGGCCACATGGATGGCGGCCCTTATCCCTCGTGCATCAGTGAGTGCCGAACGAATTCAAGAAGTGCTCAACACGCCTACCTCGGTCGTTGTTTCCGAAAACGCAATTACAGAATTGCAACAAACTGCGGTTCTTCAGTTTGACTCTGTTGGTTTTCATTATCCAGGCGCAGAACTTCCTGTTTTGGACAATGTTTCTTTTACCGTGAGAGCGGGTCAGACTCTGGCTGTCATTGGAAGTACGGGTTCGGGAAAGACAACGTTGGTCAGTCTGATCCCGCGTTTGTTTGATGCAACCAGTGGCTCTGTATTACTTGACGGTGTTGATGTGCGAGATCTTGCTCCCGAGGCACTGTGGTCGAGGGTGGGAATTGTTCCGCAAAAGCCGTACCTGTTTTCTGGAACAGTGGCCAGCAACTTGGGTTACGGCAAAGAAAACGCCACCGAAGAAGAGATGTGGGCAGCATTACGCACTGCACAAGCAGAAGATTTCGTGCGTGCCATGCCGGGTGGACTTGATGCTGTTATCGCCCAGGGTGGCACAAATGTTTCAGGTGGGCAACGCCAACGCATAGCTATTGCACGTGCTCTTATTCGCCATCCAGAGATTTATCTGTTTGACGACTCGTTTTCAGCGCTTGACCTAGCCACTGATGCTCGTTTGCGTGAGGCTTTGGCGCCATCGGTACGTGATGCCGTTGTCGTTATTGTCGCTCAGCGAGTCTCCACCATTCGTGACGCAGATCAAATTTTGGTATTGGAAAATGGCGCGTGCGTGGGTCTCGGTACGCATGACGAACTGTTGTCTACGTGCCCCACATTCCAAGAAATCGTTGAATCGCAAGCCGCTGTGAACGAGGGTGCGATATGAGCACAGAGAACGAAACTACAGACGAAAAACCAGCCCAGCACATGCCGGGGTCTGAGCTCCGGACATCGCGTATGAGCACGGTGGGTATGCCAGTAGAAAAATCAGAAAACTTCTCGGAGACTGCACAGCGCTTAATGCGTTTGATGGCAGACGAAAAGTTCCTCGTGATATTGGTGATGTTTCTTGCCGTTGTCAGCGTTGCGCTCGTGGTTCTTGGCCCTCGAATTCTTGGTCATGCAACAGATATTTTGTTCGACGGACTCACAAAACGCGACGGACAAACTGGCGTCAATTTCACTTCATTGCATCGCACATTAGAACTAGCACTTGGCCTATACGTTCTGTCTTTTGTCTTGGCGTATAGCCAGACTTTCATGCTTGCTGGTGTTGTACAGCGCACCATGTTCACATTGCGCGCAGATGTCGAGGCAAAGATTCACAGACTGCCATTGAGTTATATCGACCGTCACTCGCGAGGAGACCTATTAAGCCGAGTCACTAATGACATTGACAACATTTCCCAGAGTTTGCAGCAGTCCTTAAGTCAACTCATCACGTCACTGCTCACCATTGCTGGTGTCCTAATCATGATGCTTGCGTTATCTCCAATTCTTGCAATTATCGCTATTATCACTGTCCCAGTGTCGATTAGCACGATGAATCGTCTCGCGCGTCGATCAAAGCAGAAGTTCATTGCACAGTGGTCTCACACGGGCGCATTGAACGGATTAATTGAGGAAACGTTTACAGGCCATGCGATTGTGAAGACATTTGGCCGTCAACGCAGTGTGGAAGATCGTTTTGCGACTACCAATGGAAAACTCTATGAAGCCGGGTTTGGTGCGCAGTTCATTTCTGGGTCTATTCAGCCAGCCATGATGTTTGTTGGAAACTTGAACTATCTGATGATTGCTGTTGTCGGTGGAATTCGTGTTGCTTCCGGTTCCATGGGGCTTGGTGATGTGCAGGCTTTCATTCAGTACTCGCGCCAGTTCACCCAGCCACTAACTCAGACAGCATCGATGATGAATGTGCTGCAGTCGGGTGTTGCGTCCGCGGAACGCGTTTTTGAAGTTCTTGACGCAGAAGAAGAGAGTGCCGAAGCCGAGTTTGTTGCATCGCCTCCTGTGCAGGGACGCGTTGCATTTGAAAATGTGAGCTTTTCCTACGATCCAGAGCGCCCATTGATTACTGACTTGTCGCTGGTGGCTGAACCGGGCACAACGGTTGCAATTGTGGGGCCAACGGGTGCGGGTAAAACCACTTTGGTGAACCTGATTATGCGGTTCTACGAATTGAACGGTGGGCGCATCACTCTTGATGGTCGAGATATTTCTCTGATGCCGCGTAGTGAATTACGTTCAAACATTGGCATGGTGTTGCAAGATACATGGCTCTTTGGCGGCACCATTCGCGAAAACATTGCATACGGAAAGCCGTCTGCGACAGAAGAGCAAATACGTGCCGCGGCAAAGGATGCATATGTGCACCGCTTTGTTCAATCATTGCCAATGGGCTACGACACCATCTTGGATAACGAAGGTGGAGCTGTAAGCGCTGGAGAAAAGCAACTACTCACTATCGCTCGTGCATTCCTGGCTGACCCAACCATCCTGATTCTGGACGAAGCGACAAGCTCGGTAGACACTCGAACTGAAGTACTTATTCAGCGCGCAATGGTGGCGTTGCGAAGCCAGCGCACAAGTTTCGTCATCGCACACAGACTGTCCACCATTCGTGACGCAAACATCATTCTGGTGATGGAAGAGGGACGCATTGTGGAACAAGGTTCTCATGAAGAACTGCTTGCTTCACGCGGCGCGTATTTCCGTCTGTACCAGTCGCAGTTCTCTGGCGCTGCAACTGACGTTGACTAGTTAATTGACTTTGCTAATGACGTCTTCGCCGTATTGAGCGAGAGCATCTGCTGTGCCGCGGTAGAACAGGAACGCAGGGAGAATCACTCGTTCAACGCCAAGAGCCTCAAGCGCACTGATTTCTTGTAGCGCGTTCGGGCCAAAAATATTGCCGCCTGTTGTGATTTCAATGTCAGCCGGATTGCGACCATGCTTGATAGCTGATTCCCGAGTGATGCCAATGAGGCGAGTAAGTTCCTCATGTGATCCACCCGCAGGAAAGAAGCCATCGCCGAGGCGACCAGCTCGCTTCGCTGCAATGTCAGTGCTGCCGCCGATGTGAATAGGAATGGAGCCCTTGACTGGTTGTGGTCGCAAGATGCAGTTATCGAAGTTGACGAATTCGCCGTGGTA
>CAMDVC010000070.1 GCA_945878785.1 Bifidobacterium breve
TCTGACAGCACGAGTCGAGTTACTGATCGTCCTCGGGCTCGTGCAGATTCTTCATCGCGGTGATTCGCCTCACGGATCTTGCCAAATCGAGAGTCATCAAGCAGGGCGTCAGCAGCAAATCCGAAAAACTGATTAATGGCGGCATCAGAGACGTCTGACAACTGGGTAAATGCCTTTGATGCTGCCGTCACGGCTTCCTCAACAAGCGAAACCACGGCTTTCGGAAGACGACGAATTTGGCCGCTATGAGACAAGGCAAGAACTTTGTCTCCTGGCTCTAGAGATTCAGCAAATTCGCTAGTGATGACCGTTCTGTGACGCCCGATGGCCACTAGGTCTCCGGCTCGAAGTAGCTCATCACTTGTCATTGTTCTATTCTGCTGTGTGTGAGTACTCAAGATGACAATCCTTTCTATTTTCGCCAACTTCTCAGCGGAAGGGATTTTGCCACCCAGAACCCCATCGCACATCAGATGGTCAATTTTGCCTATCTAGTTGGAGATGCTCACACAAAGGAATGCCTTCTGGTGGACCCGGCCTACGCCATAGATGATTTACTCGGCGTTGCCGAAGCAGATGGGATGACGGTGACAGGAGTTCTCGCCAGCCACTATCACCCTGACCATGTTGGTGGCTCAATGATGGGCCACACAATCGAAGGCGTCGCAGCTTTGCTTGATCGTGTCAGCGTGCCCATCCATGTCAATCGCCACGAAGCACCGTGGGTTCTCAAAACAACAGGGATTTCAGAGTCGAATCTCATGCTTCATGACGCAGGAGATGTGGTGTCGGTTGGGAATGTTGAGATCACCTGCGTTCATACGCCCGGTCACACTCCAGGAAGTCAATGCTTTCTGACCAACGGCTGCCTTATTTCTGGAGACACACTGTTTCTCGACGGGTGCGGACGCACAGACCTTCCTGGTTCAAACGTGTCAGACATGTACGACAGTTTGACGCTCCTAGCCGGACTTTCAAATGACACAGTTGTATTGCCGGGGCATCAGTATTCAGCGCCGTCAGCGGCACGTCTTTCGGATGTGAAAGAGAACAACTATGTGTTTCGTCCGCGAACTCGTGAGCAATGGCTGATGATGTTTGGCCATGACTAGTGAGTAAAAGCTGAGACAATCACGCTGATTGCAGACAGAAACAGAAGAAAAATCACAAGATTGTTAAATCTTTCTTGCGTTACATTTCTTCGCACTGCATAGCCAGTAATCATGGCGAGTCCTAATGCGGGTAGAGCAACAGCAACTCCCAATAGGCTATGGCTGTTCACTTTGCCTGCTGAGATAAACAATGCCAGGGCCCCAACGTTTACGACGGCAAACACCGTGTTGATAGTCGCGCGAAATGTTGCCGGAGCTAACTGGCGTGCCTGCATCAGGAAAACCAAGGGTGGACCATTAGTTGATGTCGATGTTGATAAAAAGCCACTCACCATTCCCAGCAACCAATCGAAACGATAGGACTCTTCGCGCAAGCGAAATCCGCGAAGAAGAACAACCGCGGCTGAAACAACTACAACTCCGAGCACCAATCGCAATCCGGTTTCTGACACAAAAATGAACGCCGTCAGTCCAAACGGCATCCCAACGTACGAGGCCAATATCAGTCGTTTGGCAATCGACAGATCAACATGCTTTCGGTCAATCAGTGACTGAGAGGTAGTGGACACAGAAGCAAGAATCGTGGCCACCACCACGGCATCACGAGGGCTCACTACCAGTGTCATTAGAGGTACGGCCAAGAGGGAGAAACCAAACCCTGAAAGCGTTTGAGCAAACGAGGCAAACGCTATACATCCGGCAATCCACGCCAGCTCTCCCCCACTCATCGCAGCAACCCTAGGCTCATCCGGCTGCCGAGAGTCGTTTCATGGGCGTCCATGGGCCTCTCGGCCGAATCATTCAGCCTTTTGACCTTTACATTTCGTACACTTTGATTGTGACCTCATCGACGACTCCCCTGTTGCCCTCGATCAATGGGGCTCGACTCATGAAAAGAATCATGGACTTAGCAAGCATCGGGGCCATTGACGGTGGGGGTTGTGCCCGCCTCGCGCTAACAGATGAAGACGCTGCGGGTCGAGATTTAGTGGTCGGTTGGATGCACGAACTTGGTTTGACCGTCACAACAGATGTCATTGGGAACATCATCGGAACATGGAATGTGGGCACAGGCTCACCTGTCATGACTGGATCTCACATCGACACAGTTCGTACAGGCGGCAAATACGACGGCAATCTGGGAGTACTTGCTGGTCTGGAAGTTATACAAACCTTACAAGAAGCTTCCTATGTTCCGCCACGTCCTATCAGTGTGGGAGTTTTCACAAACGAAGAAGGATCACGCTTTGCTCCTGACATGTTGGGATCACTTGTGTATGTCGGCGGTCTTGCGATAGAGGAAGCTCTTGACATCGTCGGCATTGACGGCGCAATAGTGGGAGACGAACTAGCGCGAATCGGGTACAACGGCGCGACACCATGTCCAGGTTTCGCGCCACATGCTTTTGTTGAGTTGCATATTGAACAGGGCCCTGTTTTAGAAAAGACCAATGTCATAATTGGCGCGGTTACTGGTGTGCAAGGAATTAGCTGGCAAGAAGTGACCATTATTGGGCAGTCGAACCATGCAGGCACAACACCGATGAGCATGCGTAAAGACCCGAGTTACGTAGCAGCAAAGATTGCGGTTTTTCTACGCGACCTTGCAGATCGTTACGGCGGTCATCAAGTGTGCACGGTTGGAAAAATAGATCTGTTTCCTAATTTAGTCAACGTAATTCCCGCCAAAGCTGTGATGACACTTGACGTTCGCAACACAGATGATTACATACTCAGCACAGCGGAATCAGAGATCGCGGACTTCATCGAGTCTTTGGCGGTCAGCGAAAGAGTGGAAATATCTAGTCGATGCCTGGTCCGATTCGAGCCAGTTGTCTTTCATTCACAAGTTATTGACATTGTCGAAAAGATCTCTGCCTTTCATTCCCCGTCAGTTGTTCGCATGCCAAGTGGTGCAGGACACGATGCTCAAATGTTTGCACGTGTTTGTCCTTCTGCCATGATTTTTGTACCGAGCGTGGAAGGCATCAGTCATAACCCAGCCGAATTCACTGATCCGCAGGACCTGGTGATGGGTACCAACATCTTGCTTCAAGTACTTATTGAGCTCTCTCAAATTGCGGAATTCAATTCATGACTCGAATCCTTACTATCGGCGCCGCACAGTTAGGCCCTATCCAACGCGAGCACACACGCCAACAAGTGGTAACACGCCTCATTTCATTGCTTCGTCAAGCACATTCGGCTGGCTGCGATCTTGTGGTGTTTCCCGAACTTGCGCTCACGACCTTTTTCCCACGTTGGTTTGTTAACAACATTTCTGAAACAGATCACTACTACGAGACCGAGATGCCCTCTCCTGTCACTGCTCCACTTTTTGAAGAAGCAAAGAAACTCGGTATCGGCTTCTGTCTTGGATATGCAGAGTTGACTCCGAAAGGCGAACGCTTTAATACCCAAATTCTTGTTGAGAAAGATGGGTTTGTAGTTGCGAAATATCGCAAAGTGCACATTCCCGGTCATGAAGAACACGAACCTGATCGTGCATTCCAGCATGCAGAGCGCTACTACTTCACACCGTCCGATGAAGGTTTCGGTGTTTGGAAAGCATTTGGTGCACGCGTCGGAATGATGATCTGTAATGACCGACGTTGGCCAGAGTCATACAGAGTTATGGGACTACAAGGCGTAGAACTCATTCTGTGCGGTTATAACACCCCTATTCATTACATTCCTGACCCGAGTCAAGACATATTGCAAGGATTTCACAACGCTCTGGTAATGCAATCTGGCGCGTACCAAAATGGCACATGGGTTGTTGGTGTTGCCAAAGCGGGTGTCGAAGAGGGTGTTGATTCACTTGGACAAAGCATGATCGTTGCCCCGTCGGGTCAAATTGTTGCTCAAGCTTTAACCACTGATGATGAACTACTTGTGGCGCATTGCGACATGGACTGGTGCCAGAAATACACCAAAACACTTTTTGATTTCGACCGTTACCGCCGCCCAGAGGTCTACACCCGCATCACCGCGCAACGCGGAGCAGAAATCGACTAACTATGTCGTTCGAGACTCGAGGAATGGTCTGTGCGCATCACCATCTCTATTCATCTTTTGCGCGAGGGATGCCAGCACCCGCAGTGACGCCGAATTCGTTTCTCTCAATCCTCGAGAATGTGTGGTGGAAAATAGACGCGGAACTTGATCTAGACACGCTCTATTGGTCAGCCGCACTTGGCGCAGCCGAAGCACTCTGCAGTGGAACCACTGCCATCATCGACCATCACGAATCTCCGATGGCGATAGATGGAAGCCTCGACGTCATTGCTGACGCTTGTTCGATAATTGGTGTGAAGTCCAACCTGTCGTACGGAGTCACAGATCGATGGGACGGATCAACATTGCGGTCCAAAGTAAGTCCACTCGCACCTATAACTGACGGTGCAGTACGAGGCTTACGCGAAAACGAACGTTTTTTACGGGCAGGTGGACGAGGAATGGTTGGGGTTCACGCTGCATTTACGTGCACTGACGAAACTCTTGAACGTGCAACGTCGTTGGCTGAATCCATGAATACTGGCGTGCATATCCATGTAGCCGAGGGTCTCGACGACAAGGATGCAGGCGCGCGACTTCAGAATCGAGCAACGGACAGTTGGCTTCTGGTCCATGCAGTGCATCTTGATCGTCAACTATCCGGAACCATCGTCCACAACCCCCGATCAAACATGAACAATTCAGTTGGCTATGCAAATCCAGTTCGTTTTTCGAATGACGTTGTATTAGGAACAGACGGCATCGGCGCCGACATGTTGGAAGAAGCACGCCTTGCCTATGTTCGCCTGCGCGAATCTGATGTCACACAAACTCCAGACACAGTGTGGCAGTGGTTACACACTGCAGAAAAGTTCTTCCCCGAAATCTTAGAAGACTCAGTCACCTGGTCATACGACAACACAGACAGTCCGTGGCATGTTGCATTTACTCCTGGTATTCGATGTGTAGATGTTCGCGTCAAGGGCCAGTTAGTGGTCAAGGACGGAATGCCAACTCAATTCGATATGACGGAAATCCGAACGAAGGCATCTGAAGCCGCGTCCAAACTTCATAAGAAACTTGCGCTGAGGTAACTATGCCGGTGTTTATTCCATCTTCTATAGCTGAGGCAACCTTGCTTTTGTCGAAACACCCAGACGCCCATCTCTTAACAGGTGGCACCGACATGATGGTCGAAGTCAACTTCAATCACAGACATCCGAAAACGGTCATCTCTCTTCGTAAGATTCCCGAATTTCAGCAGTGGAATGTTGACCAAGTCACCGGCCTCGTACACATTGGGTCATCTGTCCCCTACGCAACCATGGAGCATGGCGACCTCGCACAGGCTCTTCCAGCCCTCGCTGAAGCCGCACGGACTGTGGGTTCACCGCAGATACGTGCTGCTGGTTCGTTGGGCGGAAATCTGGGCACATGTTCACCTGCCGGTGACTCACTTCCTGTTCTTTCGGCCCTAGAAGCCATGGTCCACTTGCAGTCTGATTCATTTAGTCGTTCCATTCCATTCGCAGAGTTCATGGTCGGACCAAAGAGAAACTCTCGCCAAGCTAACGAAATAATCGCGGGTGTGTCCATCCCCATTACGAACGGTTGGCAAGGGTACGCAAAAGTTGGAGTACGCAACGCGATGGTTATCTCTGTCGCTTCGGTGTGTTTAGCAATTCATGACGACAAAGTTCGCGTTTCTCTCGGTTCAGTTGGCCCGACGATTATTCGTTGCACTGAATCTGAGAATTGGATTAATTCCATCGGATTAGCGAATGTTGATAATGCGTTGGCGAAGGAATTTGGAGCGCACGTGCGCGCTGAGTCACGTCCAATCGACGATCATCGTTCCACCGCTGAGTATCGACGACACGCAGTTGGCGTGTTGGCTACTCGGCTTCTCCTACGAGGGGTACAAAAATGAGCGAGCTTGAGCACTACACGCTGACCATCAATGGCGAAGCACGTGAAGTATCGGATGCATGGATCGGTGAAAGTCTCCTGTATGTCCTGCGCGAAAGACTCGGACTCCCAGGTTCTAAGGGCGCGTGCGAACAAGGTGAATGCGGCAGCTGCACTGTGTATGTCGACAATGCAGCAGTGTGCAGTTGTCTCGTCATGGCGGCAACCGCAGTAGGCGCTCAAATAGCAACCGTTGAAGGATTGAACGAAGACGGTTCACTGACAGATGTTCAAGAAGCCTTTGTAACCGAAGGTGCTGTTCAGTGCGGTTTTTGCACACCAGGTCTCGTGATGGCTGTTCATCACTTACTTGATCACAACGACACGCCGAGCGAACAAGAGATCAAAGAAGC
>CAMDVC010000071.1 GCA_945878785.1 Bifidobacterium breve
GGGGTGGTTCGAAACGTCAGGTGATCGCAGTTACATATGTTGACAGTCGCCCCGCCGTATTGCTCACTGGCGGCGGTGCCCCCGACATCTGATCGGGCCTCGATGAGCAACGTGGATAGTCCGTGTCGCGCAAGGTATGCAGCAGTTACAAGCCCGTTATGGCCAGCACCAATAACGACGGCGTCAAAATCAGTCTCTGAGCGCTTAGTCACGGACTCCATTCAAGCACTCAGATAGGTTTGATGCATGGCTTCTTCGCGATTACTAGGTGACCTATCCGCATTGCAATTATCTGCCGAACTATCAAAAGATTCGATAATCGTTTTACCGTTGGGCGCGATAGAGCAACATGGCCCACACTTGCCATTGAACACGGACTTCGTAGTAGCAGATGCCGTGTCTCGAGCTGCGGTGGATAATTTTGGCGCAGAGACCAATGCTTGGTTATTGCCAACCCTTCCATTTACGAAATCGAATGAGCATGCATGGGCTGCTGGAACAATGTGGTTATCAGCCACAACCATGATGGCTGTCATTGATGACATTGGTCGATGTGTTGCTTCGACTCCTGCCAAAAAAATCATGTTTATCAATGGACACGGCGGCAATAGCGCACTGATGGCGATGATGAACCGTGAGCTGCGGTTGAAGTACGGCCTACAGACATTCCTCGCGCACCCGCATATGCCAGCGGATCAGGGCGGTTCGTCTGCCGAATCGGAACTAGGTATGGGCGTTCATGGTGGCGTTGATGAAACTTCGGTCATGTTGCACTTGCGCCCAGACCTTGTCGACATGTCATTAGCCGTGCGTCGAGTGCCTGAAGGTCTGGCCAAGAATGAACAAGTCAAGTTCGGTGGCCGTGTTGCATTTGGTTGGCTATCAAATGATTTTTCTCCTGAGGGCCACATAGGAGACCCAACGGGAGCTAGTGCAGAACTAGGCGCCAGCATGTTTACTAGCGCGGTTGATTCCCTGGGTATAGCGATGAAGGAAATTAGTCGTTTCGACTTTGGTCGGTAAACACAAAAGGGGAGGAGCATTGCTGCCCCTCCCCAATATGTTGTGATTGTTTAACCGAGTTTGATGTCTGGGTTGATGTACTTGTTAGTAACGATGTCGTCAGCTACAAGGCCTTCTTTAACCTTTGATCCGGTCGATGTGAATACTGGAGTTGCTGTTTCGATGAATGCTGTAACGCGATCCATGTCGAATGAACCAAGTGTTCCATCTGGGCTGTTAGCAACAAGTTTGTCTTCCTGCATCTTTGCCACTGCAGCTTTAGCCTGACCCGCGTCGTAGACCCAACCATTGTTGTACTGGGTTACAGCATCAAGGATGATTGCGTTAGCTGTGTCTGGAGCAGCAACGTAGTCAAGAGCGGCTTGCTGAATGACTGGAACGAGTGCTGTCAAGCAGGTGTCGTACTTTGTGATGTTTGCTGGTGTTCCACCCAATGACTGCGCGTAAGCGGTCCAGCCTGCATCGTGAATGTACTGGTATCCAACATCCTTCATCCAGTCCTTGAGGACGTTCTTGTAGAAGTACGGCTCGGCTGTACCGAATCCCTGTTGTGTATCTTTTCCGCCAGCTGCAATGAATGATGCAGGAGAACCGTCATAGGTTCCGTCTACTTGCTTCTTATCAAGAATGCCAGTGGCTGTGAAATAGTCCATGTAAGCAGCGCCATCGAAATAGCGAACCTTTGCACCAGTTGCCTTCAGGTCGGCAATTGCCTTCACGTCTGGGTACGTAGCTGGATCCCACATGATGATCTGTGGGTTGATGTTGAACGGTGCAACAACAGCAATGGTTGGGAATTCATCACCGGAGTGAGACACTTGTTCGTCAGTGCTTGTGAATCCAAGAAGAATGCTTGGGTCTTTGTATAGCTCAGCAGTTACTTGGCTGTAACCAATTGCAGGGCCACCCGCACGAATTTCAACTTTTACACCAGTGGTCTTGCCGCCGGCCATGAGGTCACCTGAAACGCGAAGCTTCGCTTTGTCAACTGTGTATCCAGGACCAATGAGTTGGTACAGGTTTCCGTGTTCAGCTTCTGGGTTCCAGTCTGTCTGCAATGAGACAGTCTCTGGGCATCCAGCTGCGACAAGATCGACGCCAGTTGCAGCAGCAGCTGTTGTGTCGGTTGTTGCAGTGTCACTGCCGCCACACGCTGCAAGCGTGAGGGCTGCAATGACTGCAGTTGCTAGTAATGGTCTTTTTTTCATGGTTGTTGTTCTCCTGGTAGTTGGTGATTTGTGGGTCAATGACCCCTAGTGGTGATGTGCCATTTCCCGATGGCTCTACGAGAGACCCATCCGAAAAAGAGGAACACCACCAGACCGAGTGTGCTGGCAAGAATGATTGCTGTGATGAGCTCTGGGCCCCACAAGCGATTTCGATACACGTCTATTTGCGCACCGATACCGACGACGCCGCCTTGACGGAAGTAGAAGTCGCCTACGACAGCGCCAATGACAGCAAGGCCAGCGGATATGCGTAGCCCGACAAAAATATTTGGAAGAGCTGCTGGAAATTGCAATTTCACCAAACGTGTCCACTTCGAGGCACCCTGCAATGTAAAGAGCTCATGTTGGCTTTTATCTGCAGACAAAAGACCGAACAATGTGTTGCTGACGATTGGAAAAATTGCAATCAGTACAACAACTAAAAGGCGTTGCGTTTGGGTGCCATCGATAAGTGCACGAATGAGTGGGGTCAGTGCGAGTACTGGCGCGCTCTGCACTGCTACCAGATACGGCCAGGTCGCGCGCTCTAGCCAACGACTGGAACTCATGAGAACGGCCAGGCTCATGCCAAACACGATTGTAATTCCAAGCCCGAGGAGAGCGACCTTCGCTGAATCCCAAAGCGACATCAGAATTGGTTGAAGTCCGCGGCGTTCTCCGGAGTGCCACACCATGAAACCTTCTCTGATCACTTTGTGAGGAGTTGGTAGCAGGAAGCGTTTTTGCTCTGGAAGAACGACTGACGACAGTAAATACCAGAAGCCGATGAATACTAGAAAGACAACTATTGGCCCGATGTAATCTGCGAACGAAAACTTGTCACGTTTGTCAGGGATGACCTCTTCAATAGTGACGTTGATTGCATGGGTGGTGCTCATTCGTGGGCCCCCCGCAGCGCGTGAGAAATCTTTCCGCACAACTCGCCAAACTCTGGTTCATAGCGAAGATCATGATTTCGTGGATACGAGAACGGAACATCAAATTCAGCGATGATTTTTCCTGGCCGAGCGGACATTACGAGAACTTTGGTTGACATGTAGACAGCCTCAGTAATCGAATGGGTGATGAAGAGTCCAGCAAAGCCTTCGTGTTGAAACAACCGAAGAAGCTCATCGTTCAAGCGCTCACGTGTGATTTCATCGAGAGCGCCAAACGGTTCATCGAATAAAAAGACCTTTGGCTTCATGACAAGCGACCGCGCTAGCGATGCACGCATACGCATGCCGCCGGAAAGCTGACGAGGGTACTTATCTTCAAAACCACTGAGACCGACAAGTTCAATCGCCTCCGCTGATAGTTGTTGGCGTTCTGTTTTTGAAAGTTTGTGCAGCTCTGCAATCAATTCGACGTTGCGGACAACAGTTCGCCACGGCATGAGAGTTGCATCTTGGAAGACATATCCGATGCTGTTGCGGTCGATGGAACATGTGCCACCGGTGCTTGCTTCGAGGTTTGAAGCAATTCGAAGAAGTGTTGACTTGCCACATCCAGATGGTCCAACAACCGTTACGAATTCTCCAGCGTTGATCCCAAACGAAACATTGTCGAGGGCCTTGGTTCCATCATCGAATGTCATTGAAACGTTGTTAAAAGATAGAAGTGCCGAGGAGGATGCCGGAGCGTCACTCATGATTATTGTCTCCGCCAAACTCACTAGGAACAAGATAGGGCATTGTGAGGGACACCTGTGACACGAAGAGGTTTACTTTCTGTTACGAATTTGATTATCGAGTACGACGCCGCCATATACAACAATCCTGTCGGGGGGCCCCATCGCAATCGACTCTCGAATGTTAGTCGCTGGTATCGCTGTGAAATCTGCGGGCTCACCAACTGCGAGAGAACTGGTGACACCGTGAATTGCTTGATGCGCATGGGCAGAGATCATTTGCAGCGCTTGTGGAGCAGTGACTTGTGCAGAAACCATGAGAAGCGAGGCGATTTCGAGTGGATCTCCTCGGCCCACCAAGTTGAAAGGGTCTTGCAAGTTGTCCGCTCCGGCCGTTACGACGACACCGGCTTGTTGCAGCCTGTGGATAGGTGTGATGGCGCGAGCTGGCCTTGTTGACACACCACGTTCTTGAAGAAAGAGATTGGTCTGGGGCAATGCTGTGACGGTGATTCTGGCTGCGCTCACTTTTGCCGCTATGCGGTCAATGTCTGCCTCGGTTCTAGCCGATAGCGCAACACAATGACTTGCGTTCATTTGGTGAGAAAGGTTGTCACGTAGTGCTATGTCGGCTAAATGCTCAAGGTCGCTCGAATCAGGGCGCATGTTCTCGTCTGCATGCAAGTCAAGAGGAAGTTCTGCTTCAACTGCGAGACCCAACAAGATTTCAACGGCGCCGCGAGGATCGGGGTCTAGGTGCGGGCATCCACCGACCACATCGATACCCGCTGAAATAGCGTCGCGCGCAAGGGCTTGGTGCTCCTTGCCGGCTGTTCCTGTGACTGGCCATTCCAGAAGCATTGCTACTTGAATATCAATGAAATGAGCGCAATCTCTTTTTACTTCCAACAAGGCAAGGACAGAGGAAAGGCCGCCGGAAAGGGTGGTGTCTGCGTGTGTCCTCACTGACGTCACTCCATTCTGAGACATCAGAATCAGGGCCCGGGTGGCGCGCTCCACAATGTCTTCGTGAGTGATGGTTGATCGAACTGCTTCAAGACCTCGAATTGCCCCCATAAGGTCACCTGCAGGATTCGATACGCGATCGGCGAGAAAAGCCTTGTCGAGGTGAGCGTGCGGTTCAACAAATGAGGTTGTAACGACATAATCGGAGAGAGAGATGCTCCTCGAAGTCGTGAGGGGGCATCGCCCGGTAGGTCCAATCCAAACGATGAGACCGTTGTCTGTCGCTACATCGACAATGGATCCATCAATCAGTTGAGCATGTGTAAAAAGGATTGATGTTGCCACTAGTGATTTACACAAGAGGGGACAGGGATGGCAATGGTCGACGGTCCATGGTCTCACCTAGTTTCGGCATGACTTCTTCGGCAACCATGTGCAACTGATCCTTCATCTCTTGACGAGTGAGGCCGGGCAAATCGAAAAAGATAATCAGATGTTTGAGGTCAAGAAGATCACGCCAAAAACCGATGGTGTCAACTACATCATCGACGGACCCAATGGCTTGAATCTTTTGGTCAATTGATTCCTGAACAGTTGGGCAATGGTCGAATGCAACTTTTGAACCATCAGGGTTTCTGTAGCTCGCGAATCTGCCGTAGGGGGCAAGAAACCGACAGAACTCGTCATGTCCAGGCTTGCCCTTCTTCATGGCCGCTTCACGCGTTTTGCCGACATGAACATTAAGAACAAGACAGCGATCGTCTCCCGCTGCGACTGGTTTACCCATGTCGTCACGAATCTTTGCGAACTTATTCCACTTGTCTAACTGACTGTCAGCATTCTGCAACCAATAGACAGCCTTGTGTCCGGCACGGGGGACGTACTCAATTGTCTCTGGTGAGGTAACTGGCTGAAAAATGTCGATACTTCTCTGAGGGCGAGGAATGAGCGTGAGATCATCGACATTTGAACCGCGATCTGGAATGTCGTCGGCTGGCAATGTGAAATGTTCGCCTTTGAACGAGAAACGTTCATTGGTCCATGCACGTTTGATGATTTCCAGTGATTCCTCAAAGATTTGTCGGTTGATTTTGTCGTGCTCAACTGACATGTCGTTGTCGCCAGAAGCTACAACTGTTCCAAGTGGCCATGCTTCACGCGGCACTGTGCCCCTGCCGACTCCAAATTCCATACGCCCGCCAGTGATGATGTCGGCAATGGCGAAGTCTTCTGCGAGACGCAATGGATTCCATTGTGGAACCACATTGAACAGTTGCCCCAGTCTCAAATCTTTTGTTTGACTGGCAAGGTGTTGGCCAAAAAGAATCAAGTTGGGAAGAACTTCATAACCCTCGTATTGAAAGTGGTGCTCCGTAAGCCACATGGTGTCGTAGCCGAGGGAGTCAGCTGTGCGAGCCCATTCAACAAGATTTCTGTAACACTCAATGACGGCGTCATTGTCGTAGCGTCGCGA
>CAMDVC010000072.1 GCA_945878785.1 Bifidobacterium breve
GACATCAACACACCTTCGCAACCATTTGGCGGAACTGTGACGTGTGCTTCGATTGTGTAACTGGTGTTAGTGAGGCGTGGAGATGCATCAGATGGCACCCGCTCGAGACCTGGCCACAGTACGAATTTCTTGCGCACAGGACGACGCAAGCGTGAACCACTTCCGTCGTCTACTGGTAGAACTTTGTACTTTGCTGCTTCTTCCCACCACAGTGCTTCAAGTTCTCGAAGTTTGTCAGGGTTTGCTCCTGCAAGATCGTTCGTCTCAGAGAAGTCGTTATTGAGGTCGTATAACTCCCACACGTCTTGGTCCATCGTTGTGCGGGGAAGATGTAATGTCACGGCTTTCCAACCGTCAGCAACAATGCCGCGATGACCAAGCATTTCGAAGTGCTGCATCTTCTTTTTTGTTGGAGCCGAAGCATTAGTAAATGTGTAGGTCATTGGTGTTCCGTGCAATGGCATCTGGTCAACACCATTCATTGCTTTTGGTAAACCGACGCCAATGACTTCCAACATTGTTGGCGATACGTCACTTACATGATGGAATTGGTGGCGCAGTGTTCCGGCTTCAGACTTGTCGAATCCGGCGGGCCAATGCATAACTAGGGGGTCGCGTACGCCGCCGCCATGTGTGTTCTGCTTGTAGAACTTGCACGGGGTATTGCCGGCCATGGCCCAACCGAGTGGATAGTTGTTGAACCACTGTGTTTCACCAATCTCATCAATCTTGTCAATGGATTGCTCGAGAGTGATCGGTGCGCGTTCAAAGTAGCGACCTTGATGCATCGTGCCAAAGTGGCTTCCTTCTTGTGATGCACCGTTGTCGCTCATCACAATGAAGATTGTGTTTGTGAGTTGACCAATTGTCTCGAGAGTGTCAATAACTCGGCCGATTTGTTGATCAGTATGCGTAAGCATCGCGGCATAGGCAGCTTGGAATCGAACAAAGAGGCGCTTTTCGTCTGCATTAAGTTCGGTCCACGCGCGGACGCCTGGATTTCGTGGTGGCAACACTGTGTCTTGCGGGATTATGCCCATAGCTTTTTGACGAGCGATTCGTTCATCACGCGTGACATCCCATCCTTTTTCAAAAATGGGGACGTATTCATCAATCATTTCTTTTGGAACATGATGAGGTGAATGGCCAGCACCAAACGCCATATATAAAAAGAACGGCTTTTCAGGTGCCAGACTTTTCTGTGATGTGATCATTGACAATGCACGGTTCGTAATGTCAATCGAAAGGTGATAATTCGGATCATCGGGAGTAGCGACATGATGGTTGTCTTCAGTGAGAAATGGTTCCCACTGGTTCATTGCGCCATCCATGAAGCCGTAGAAACGATCAAATCCCCGTTGTGTTGGCCACTGATCAAATGGACCAGTCGGGCCCGTGTGGTGCATGGGAGTGAGGTGCCACTTTCCTACGGCGAACGAGTTGTACCCAACACCGCGGAGAATTTCTGGCATCATCGCTGCGTCCTTCGTTATTCTTCCCCGATATCCGGGGTAGCCCATGTCGTAGTTTGCAAGAGTTCCCATACCTACCGCGTGGTGATTGCGACCTGTTAGCAATGACGCGCGAGTAGGTGAGCACAACGACGTTGTGTGAAAGTTGGTATAGCGCAAACCGCCAGCAGCTAGGCGATCAATGTTTGGTGTTGCTATTTCTGACCCGTAACAACCAAAGTCGGAATAGCCCACATCATCAAAAACGCAATACACAATGTTTGGCGAGCCTGGGGGAGCAACGATGTCTCCGTCCCAGGAAGGCGTCGATTCCGCCATCGTGCGCCCGATTTTTTGCTCAGCCATACGGCCCCCTTTAGTTCTAGACGAAACTTAGTGGAGCGAGGGTCGGCGTGAATCAGCCAGGCCAGGTGTTGGCGCAGTCCACCAAGGCGTCAATCAGACTCTCAGTGTGTGGAGTTAAGCCAGGGCCTTCCCAGTCCCACCACAGTGGGCTAGCACCGCGCACTCGAGGCGGTAGTTCCAGTTGTACGCCAGCATGTTCCACCACATTGACGGGGTTGTCTTGATGCATGCCGCGAAGGTTGCTCGGAATTTCATCAATGTCATCAATGATTGTGTATGCAGGTAGATGCGTGCGCAATGTTGCGCCAAGGTGAGCCGCGAGACGACGGTTGCGGCCGCCGAGAAGTAGTGAGGTGAAGAAACCCGCACGCCCAAAACCGTGCACGGTGACCACGATGTTGACATGAGAAAGAAAAGATGCGAGTGCAGGTGATTGGTCAGCTGTCACCGTGTGTGATGGAAGATGCCATTCAAGTTTGTCTGGTAACTGAATTCCGTAATACGAGGCACCAGCGCGTTCTGCTGCACGCGATGCAATGGTGTCTGTCATTTCTTCAAGCGCGCCGCCATGAAATGCCATAAATCCAAACGTGGACCGTAATGTCGACTCTTCGGTGACGTCATCGTATTGCAATAATTCGGACAGGTTCATGGTTACTTGCTCTGAAGTGAGGAACGGCGGATAACTAAACCGGCAGTTGCGATGATGACACAGAAAACAATCAGTAATGGGTACACGCCAGTGTTGTTCAAGAATTCAACAACATTTGTTTGCCAACGCTCAACTCGAGATGTCACTCCGTCTGTTCCGCGATCAGTGATTGCACCTAACCAATACCACGTCACATATAGCCCTGTTAACACAACAAATACAGCTGAGACTTTGTCAAACCACTTGAAGCTCTTTTTGATCGTTGAGACCAGCCCGACGCGGGCAAATGCCAACGCAACAGTTAGTGATGTCACTAGCAGTCCCATGCCAAGCCCATAGAGGACAATGCTGATAACTCCGGAGACAAAACCATTCCTGTTAATGGAACCGAGAATGACTGAGACCAAGAGACCGATTGTGCATCCGATGGAAGCAATGGCGTACACAATGCCGAACAAGAACATGTTCCATGTAGTGCGCTTGCGTTCTACAGAAACATCTGGCTGAGCAATGGGTGGTTTCCACCCAAACAACATTGCAATGCCCATAGCAATAAGACCAATGCCGATAATAAGGGCCGCATATTTAGCATTGTCACGAATGACGGTTGTAAATGCGCGCGAAATGATTCCTACTATGAGGAATAAACCGATGAAGCCTGACGACACTGCGATGCCAACGCTGAGACCACGCCGCAATGTTGCTGTCTTGTGTTCGCCCTCGCGATTGAGTTCAGTACCGAGGTAATACACAAGGTATGTAGGCAAGAGAACAAAGCCGCATGGGTTCACTGCCGCCATGATTCCAAGAAGGAAGCTATATGCGAAGTTCCCCTCGATTGCAATCATGGCGAGACTCTCAGATCATTTATGAGAATTGAATCAATTTCAGCCGCAGTGATTTCACCAGCTCGTCTAGCAACAATTGTTCCAGAACTATCAAGGAAGAATGTGGCAGGAAAGGTCACAACGCCTGCTTCCGCAAGTTGTGTTCCATCATCGATGAATGTTGGGTACATGATGTTGTACTTCTTTAAGAATTTGGTGGCCACTTCACGAGAGTCATTGGGGTTAATGCCAATGAAGTCAACGGTGGCTGCATATTTTGTGCTTGAAGCAGACAGTGCCGGCATTTCTCGTTTGCACGGCTCGCATGTTGAAAACCAGAAGTTCACCACCATCGGTTTGCCAGCAGGAGCAATAGTTCCTTTGTCGCCGGTGGCATTATCTACCAACTCAACGAATGTGAATTTCTTGCCCGTATTGCTGGCGTTTGTACCGATGGTGGGTGACAACGTAGTGACGGGTTGATTGAGATTGACGTCAACGCTGTTGGTGGGCCGACTAAGAGCCCACCCACCAACAACGCTGACAAGTAGTACAAGGAAGGGAACCAGAAATCGTGCGGTACGGCGGTTCCACTTCATGTACTCAGGCTACGAGGTGACGTGGAATTGGTACCTCTTCGATGACAAGCGCTGGTCTGATTTTTGTGGCAGGGCGTCCGCGAGGGCGTCTGACGCCCACGATTCTGCCCATCTCTAGCTGTTCGCCTCCCCAGACTCCCCAGGGCTCTTCGCGCTCGAGTGCACCAGAGAGGCACGCCTCTTGGCCAGAGCACTTTGAGCAGATTGCTTTCGCGCGCTGCACGTCGACCCACTCGTCAGAAAAGAAGAGGTAGCTCAAGGTGCCGTTGCCGTCTGCGCAACGCTTGGCGGACAAGATGAGGGGCTGCTCTGTGAGCGTTGTGCCTCCCATGTCGGTATTGATTGATGTGTACAGGTTCTCTGTTCCTTTCGATTGGGTTGAGATCTTTGGTATGTGGGTGGATAAAACAAAAAGGCCGCTCGGGATAATTTCCCGGCGGCCACGTAAGTGTGTGTTGTGATCTTGAGTTAGATCAGAAACCCACGGGGCTGCCGGGTGCGACGCTTATTGGCGTGATTCGCTGCCGGTGACGACCACATGGCATATGCGTGATCGACCACTGTTGACGCATAGGTAAACGCCACGGCTGTTGCCGTGGTACCCATAGTTGCGGTGGTCAGGTTGTTACGCATGAGGTGACCATCAAACCACCTGATATGCCCAGAGTCAACTGATTTAATGAAATCCAGTACCCATAAGGGTTTTGCCCATTGGGCCAATGGGAGAATGAGACTGTTTACTCAGATTTTGAGGAAGCGACTGAAGTATTAGAGGTGCGAGATGCTGAGCATTATTTGCACTTGCAGTGCAACCAGTGCGAGTCCGCACGCAATACCTACCGAGATAGCGATGTTGAAACGCTTCTCAAGCATTCCAATTCGATTGTTGATGAATTCAATGTCACGGGTGCGGGCGACATCTGACCAGCCAGAGGGAGGCAGGTGTTCCATCAGTGAGTTTGCCACGTCATCTCCTAGCTGTTTTCGCAGTCCGACCTGCATGTCGAACCGTTGTGCTTCGCTGATACTCATAGTAAGTCCCTTTTTATGGTGTTGTACAGCGATGTGTGCATATTTGAGGAACATTGGAAGCACCTCGACATATTTCAAGCAGATATCGTCACAGTGATGTCGTTTCGTGATGCTGCTCTGAGCTTTCATATGATTGAAGGCCCCGGATCGGGAAGGCAATTCACTGCCAGGCGTCGAGTTCGCTTGGGTGATGCAACTCCGAATGGGCGCTTACGACTTGATGCAGTGGTGCGATACCTGCAAGATGTCGCAAACGACGACACGCGCGATGCGGATTGGAGCGACCCGCATTGGTGGGTCGTACGTCGCACTGTTATTGATGTGCACCAGTTTCCGGAATATATGCAAGAAATTGATCTCACCACATGGTGTGGGGGAATTGGTTCGCATTGGGCAGAACGTCGCACACGCATTAGCGCCGTTGATGGCACGCCGCTGATTGATGCTGCGTCGCTATGGGTTCATGTTGATGAGTCGACTATGCAACCAAGCAAAATACCGACTGACGTTGTTGATATTTTGGGTGCATCTGCAGGCGGTCGCGATGTGAACGCACGGCTCTTGTTGCGTGACAAGCTGTTTAGTGAAATAAACATCGATCTGACACCGTGGCCTTTGCGCTTTGCAGACTTTGATGCAGTGGGTCATATGAACAATGCCGCGTACTGGGTAATTGTTGAAGAGTTTCTTGCGACACACCGTGACGTTCGCGCTCCACTGCGCACAATTGTGGAGCATGTGGTGCAGGTGGAACCTGGTCAGGAACCGGCTCGACATGTTGCTTCTGGTCGAGACGACCTTGAGTTACAACTGCGTGTTGGTAGCACTATGCATGCTGCAATGTGGTGCGGAATTAATCCTTAAGTACGTATTCGTACGCGCCATCTTTGTCGCGTCGTTCAAAATCACCAAGAATACGTAGGTGTTCAAGGTGTGCAAATGCTTCACTATCAGCCATCGGGCCTTGCGCACGCTGCGAGAACAAGTGCGTGGAAAACTCCATCACAGTTGCTGGACGACTGAGATCTGCACTGGTATCGCGGAGTTTTTGCAAACGCTCAACGTGGTGATCTTTGATGGCTTGCACTCTGTCGCCCACATTTTCAAACGGGGTTCCGTGTGCTGGTAATGCAATATTGATTTGGTTTGCAAAGTGGCCAATTTTGTCGAGGGAGTCAAAGAACAATGTCAGCGGGTCGCCGTGTGCAGTGAGCCCACTGATGTGTGGAGTAATAGTGGGCAACACATGGTCGCCACTGAGAAGAGTGCCTGTTTCCTGGTCAAATAAACACAAATGGTCGTG
>CAMDVC010000073.1 GCA_945878785.1 Bifidobacterium breve
AGTGCAATATTTCCCCCAAACGAATGACCCACGAGCACTGTCCTCCTGTCACCGATAAGCGAGACAAGATCATCTACTTGGTCCTCCACAGTGAAAGGCCCGGGGTGAGGCCAAGATTTTCCATAGCCCCGTCTGTCATAACGCAACACTCGATGCGAACCTTGAATGTGCCGAGCCAACAAAGCCATCCCTCCGTTCCTATCCAATGACCCATGTATCAGAACGACTAGTAGTTCAGATTCGGGACCAGATTCCACACAGAACAATGGAGTGGAATCCAGTCGATGATGCTGCTCACGACCCACTTCCCTATCCTTTCATAGTTGTGGAACTAATTCTCGTGCGTCATGGCCTCCCGGTGAGGAAAGAAAATACTGATGGACCGGCTGACCCTGAGTTGTCAATAGACGGGCACGCACAGGCGGCTCTGTTTGCTACGTACATGATGTCCGAGAATGTGGACGCCATCTATTCAAGTCCTCTACGTCGCGCAGTTCAAACAGCAGAGCCGTTATCAGTAGCAACCGGCATAGAGCCTATTTTGGTTGCCGGAATTGCAGAATGGGACCAGCACTCAAATGAATACATTCCCGTTGAAGAGTTGAAAGCCGCGAATGATCCTCGTTGGCTGGAGATGGCTAAAGGTGGTTTCAATTCTGATGAGATTCCGGAAGATTTCCACAATCGCGTTCTCGAAGCGATTGAAGGCATAATCAATAAGCACAGAGGAGACACAGTTGTAGTGACTTGTCATGGTGGGGTCATTAACGATTATTTGTCACACATTCTTGGCATCCCTAATTCGCAGTTTTTTTATCCGAACTACACGTCTCTACATCGCATCGCTGCTTCATCATCTGGGCACCGAAGCATTCTCTCAATCAACGAGACGTCGCATCTTCGCGGGTCGGGATTACCCACTGGGCTGTTTCATGCCTGAGGCAACCATCAGTTCACTTCTGGCGTGGCTTGATAAATGTCCAACACCATTTCACGTGGTTGAGACTGCTGCAACGTCTCTCGATGTAAATGGTTTTGTTCGTGTTAATCAGCTTGGCCACGAACTACCGGACCGTGGCTATTTAGCAATAGATGGTTGCATCGTCGCATGGAGGCTCGGAACCCCACAGGGTGCGCTACGAATCATTGGCGCTCATACTGATTCACCAAACTTGCGTGTTTTGCCACAGCCAGATATTCATCAATTCGGCTGGTCCCAGTTAGCCATCGAAATTTACGGAGGAGTACTTCTCAACTCGTGGCTCGATAGAGACTTAGGAATGGCAGGTCGGGTCATTGATTCGAACGGCGTCTCGTATTTGTATTCAGCACCTCGAGCCCTTGCACGAATCCCACAGTTAGCCATTCATCTAGACAGAGAAATCGGAGATAAAGGTCTTCATCTCGACCGGCATCAACACATGACTCCGGTATGGGGGTCAACCAAACAGTCATTTTTCGAATGGGTACGAGACACGTCAGGCGTGACAGATGTAGCCGCCTTTGATGCCCACTTATTTGACATCACTCCTGCCTCACTCTTGGGAGTTGATCAAACACTTATCGCTAGCGGACGATTAGACAACCAGGCATCATGTTGGAGCGCAATCGAAGCACTACGCAATGCACCGGAATCTGAATATACGTCAATTCTTGTGCTTAATGATCACGAAGAAGTGGGCAGCAACAGTGCCACGGGTGCTGCTGGCCCGATGCTTTCAAATATTGTCTCTTGTATTGCAAGTCAGCACGGGTTGAGCGAGGGTCGGCAGTTCGACCGCCTAGCGTCTTCCTGGTGTTTGTCGGCCGACAATGCGCACGCAATCCATCCGAACTATCCGGAACGCCATGAACCACGCCATGCCCCATTGATCAACGAAGGCCCCGCTGTCAAAGTGAATGGAAACCAAAGGTATGCAACATCTGCTCGCGGCCTTGCGCACATTCGTTCAATTGCTGAATCTAATGGTATTCCGCTTCAGACTTTTGCATCACGAAACAACGTTCCTTGTGGTTCTACCATCGGGCCTATAACAGCTACTCAGTTAGGCATCGAGGCAATTGATATCGGGATACCACAGTTATCTATGCATTCAGCACGAGAAATGTGCGGCGCCGATGACCCGTTACACATGGTGTCTTTGATGAGTGCCTTTTTACAGCACTAAACATCAGTAATGATTCGGACTGCCAGCGCGACGTTGCGCTTCATCGAATAGGCGCTGTAGTTCCGCTGAAAGGTTTCCGCTCAGTTCTTTCAACGCAGACCGTGGCATTCGCTCCGCACCATTCACAACTGTTTGAATTGGCATCCCGATAATCACAACGCACTTTCGTGGGTAAATCATCTTTGAGCCTTTTGGCATAACGCGCTCGGAACCACCAATTCCCACGGGAATGATCGGCACACCGGCCTTCGCAGCGACATATGTTGCACCGTCAAAAAGCGGATGCACCACAGGGCCACTTTGTCGCGTTCCTTCAGGGAACAGCACCAACGGCTCTCCCGCTTCGAGAACAGCAACACAACGTCGTAGTGCCTCACGATCCGCTGTGCCGCGGCTCACAGGAAATGCGCCAAGTGACGAGACAATCCAACCGATTGGGCCGTATTTCCAAATGGTGTCCTTACCCATAAAACGCATTCGCCGTGTTGTGACGGCCGCAGCAAGAGGCGTATCAATGTTTGACCGATGAATAGGAGCAAGAAGAAAAGCACCAGTCTTGGGGATGTTCTCTTTACCAATAATTGTGGTGCGCGTGTAGGACGTACATACGCATACGACAAGACCACGAAACAGTTTGTAACAAACGCGACTAAGAAGACTCTGACCCGCCATAAATGTCTCTACTTCAGCCACGATCTACTCGTTCAAAGTAGGCGACAATTTCCGCTACAACTTCTTCAATTGTCCTGTCGCTGGAATCAACAATGACTGAATCATCTGATGGTTTCAACGGTGAATCTATTCGTGTCGAATCAAGATGGTCACGTTCGGCGATACTTGCTGATACTGCCTGAATTTCACCGCCTGTCTGACCAACGCGACGTTCCGCGCGAACTTCAGGAGACGCAGTGAGAAATACCTTGAGAATTGCATCGGGGAACACCACAGTGCCGATGTCGCGACCTTCCACCACCCCGCCGTTGTGGTCTCGAATCCAGCGTCGCTGTTGCTCTCTCATTGCATCGCGTACTGGTGTATGCGCTGCAATAATGCTAACTAATCCGTTGATTTCACTTGACCGAATTTCAGTCGTCACATCGACTCCATTTAGCTTCGCTGCATCGCGCTCAATCACAACTGCTACATCGCGAGCAATCTGTCCCACCGCATCTGCATCATGGACATCGGTAGAGGTTTGTTGTACTGCAAGTGCCACACATCGGTACATAGCTCCGGTGTCGAGATACCGAAGACCAGTTGCGGTAGACACCTGGCGCGCGACAGTCGATTTTCCTGCCCCAGCAGGACCATCAATCGCTATAACGCGCACAATTACCAACTAGAGCCGAGTGGTCGACCTTCGTCGTATCCAGCTGCACTCTGCACCCCGACAACGGCGCGATCATGAAATTCTTCAATGTTAGAAGCACCTGCGTACGTGCAGGCGGAGCGAAGGCCAGCGACAATTTGGTCAATGATGTCTTCAACACCAGGGCGAACGGGGTCTAGGTACATACGAGAGGTACTAATTCCCTCTTCGAAGAGTTCCTTCTTTGCGCGCTCGATAGCTGACTCTGCTCGCGTACGATTCTTGACAGCACGGTTAGACGCCATGCCGAAACTCTCTTTGTACAGGCGACCTTCAGTGTCACGCAGAGTATCCGCAGCAGATTCATATGTACCTGCAAGCCAAGAACCAAACATCACGTTGGCTGCACCGGCAGCTACCGCAAGCGCTACGTCACGGGGGAACCGAACTCCCCCGTCAGCCCACACATGTTTACCCATTGAACGGGCCATTTCAGCACTCTCTAACACAGCACTAAATTGTGGTCGACCAACACCCGTCATCATTCGAGTCGTACACATTGCTCCTGGACCAACTCCGACTTTTACAATGTCTGCTCCAGCGTTCAACAGGTCACGTGTGCCTTCACGAGTAACGACATTGCCAGCAACAATCGTTGTGCTTGGTGCAACTGCGCGCACAGATTCAATAGCGCGCAACATGCGATCTTGGTGGCCGTGCGCTGTGTCGATAACCAAAACATCAACCCCAAGAGCCACTAAAGCTTTTGCTCGCTTCGCAGGGTCCGCATTAATTCCGACAGCAACAGAGGTTAAGAATTGGCCGCTCGAATTAACGGCAGGTGAATAAATCGTGCTGCGAAGCGCACCCTTGCGAGTAATTGCGCCAACGAGGATTCCATTTTTGTTCACGACTGGCGCAAATGACAATCGTTGATCAACCAATTTGTCGTGGATGTCCGAGACTGACATGGATTCTGTAAAACAGACCATGTCCAGATTCATGACATTCTTTAGTTGAGTAAAACGATCGAAACCAACAGCGTCATATTCGGTAAATACGCCGACTGGTCGATTGTCGCAGTCAACAACAATGACTGCACCGTGCGAACGCTTGTGAATAAGACTCAAGGCCTCACCGACCGTGTCTTCAGGTGCCAAGGTAATTGGAGTTTCGAAGATCGGATGTCTGGATTTCACATGCTCAAGGACCATTTCAATAATGTCGAGAGGGATATCTTGAGGCAGAACGACCAGTCCTCCGCGTCGGGCAACGGTTTCAGCCATACGACGACCTGCAATAGCGGTCATATTGGCAACCACTATTGGCACATTCGTGCCGACCTGATCTGGGGTACTGAGATTTACATCGAACCGAGACGATACCGATGACTTGCTCGGGACCATAAACACATCGTTATAGGTCAAATCGTGGGCTGGGAGATCATGTAGGAACCGCATAGGGCATGACGAGACTACCGTGTAGACATGGCATCTACCGTGAACGTTCCCGTCGTCCTAGTTCATGGTTGGGGTGGCAGCTTCAGAGAGACCTGGCAAAAGCCTGGAATCGATGCTCTACTAACAGATGTCGGACGCACGCCCATTGGTCTTGATCTTCTCGGCCACGGCGAACAAGACAAACCACACGACCCTGAGGCTTACGCAGAGCTCCCATCGTGGCTACTGGATCACTTACCGGATGATCCAATCGTAGATGCGGTTGGCTTCTCGCTTGGCGCTCTCACCATCCTGCGGGCCCTGATCAAGGCTCCACATCGCTTCGGCAAAGTAGTGCTCTCAGGAATTGGAGATGGTGTTTTCACCTTGTCCCCTCCTGATGGCAATAAACGAATTATTGATGCACTAGAGGGTCGTGCTCCGGAAGAAGACACCTTTGCTCGTATGTTCGCTCATTATGGAAACTCTCCGGGTAATGACTTGCTTGCCCTGACCGCAATCATGAAACGCCCGGCGTCTGAACCGGTGACAGAAGAGGAATTGTCGGCCATAACAAATGAAATCCTCATCGTCATCGGAGATGCCGATTTTGCCGGACCCGCTACTCGACTCGCAGCAGCATTCCCCAACGCTAAGTTGACCATATTGCGTAACACTGATCACTTTGCAACACCCGAAGCATTCACATTCATCGATGCAATACTGGATTTTCTCACTGCATGAACATGTCGTCGCGTATAACGCAGGATATCGACCACGCGTGTTTGGCTCTGCAACAAGGTGGCATCGTGGGAATACCAACAGAGACCGTGTACGGATTGGCGGCGGTTGCATTAAATGCAGAGGCCGTTTCTCGTGTGTATCAGGCAAAGAGTCGACCGACATCCCATCCGCTAATAGTTCATCTCTCCCCGCACGACGACATCAATCGATGGGGCGTTCTCAACGAATCGGCTCAGACTTTAGCCAATGCACTATGGCCAGGACCTCTTACCATTCTCGTTCCTCGCACACGTCTCGTCCCTGACTGGGTTACAGGTGCGCGAGACACGGTGGCATTGCGAATCCCCGCCCACGACATGACTATTGCTCTGCTTGACGCAGTCAGTGATGCTGTTGTGGCCCCATCTGC
>CAMDVC010000074.1 GCA_945878785.1 Bifidobacterium breve
GACATAGCTGCATCGCTCAACGCCTCACTTGCCCGCTCGAGATTTGAAATTATCTCGTCAATGTCACTCATGGTGCCGTCCTTTCAAATGACCGTCAGGTAAATACTGTGCCACAAGCATGGTGGAGCGTGTGGAGTGGGTGCTTATGGCGTAGCGTTACACCTCGTGCTTAGAGAAGACCAACCTCACGAATGGATCAGTTTTGAAGATCCAGATGAAATGCGTACATGGATGCTCGATGCGACATTCTTACGATCAAGTTACAAATGCATTTATGGTCAGGGTTGCCAAGGAATTCTTGACGATGCTTCTCCGGAACTGATGCACGGTTGCTGTTCTTTCGGTGCACATTTTCTAGATGAAAAAGACTTCAAGAACGTCACCAAATATGTGAAAAGGCTAAAAGGTCGACACTGGAAGAACAAGGATAAGGCCAAGGCCAAAGGCTGGTTCGCTACTGAAAAAGATGGCGAGAAAAAGACGCGCGTTGTGAACGGCGCATGTATCTTTCACAACCCTCCCGGATTTGAAGGCGGCACAGGCTGCGCATTTCATATTGCTGCGGTTGAGGCTGGCGAGCGTCACATGGACTGGAAACCAGACGTATGTTGGCAAGTACCTATTCGTTTAGAAGAGCACATTGAAGACGGCGGATACGTTGTCTCAACCATTCGTGAGTGGAAACGTCGCGATTGGGGCGAAGGTGGCGACGACTTTCATTGGTGGTGTACCGAGTCTGCTGATGCCTTCGTAGGCAAAGACCCCACATACACGTTTTTCACTGACGAATTGACTGAAATCATGGGCAAGAGGGCATATGCCATCTTGGTAAAGATGTTGTCAGCTCCTGTCGGAGTCCCGTTGCCTCATCCTGCTCTTCGCAAGAAGGACTAATACGAACGGGCTAGTTAGCCCTTTTTCGATGTCTTGCGGCGCTCTTCAATGCTGAGCCCACGCTTACGAATACGAATGCTCTTTGGAGTCACTTCCACAAGCTCATCATCGCCAATCCACTCGATGGCAGTTTCCAAAGTGTGATCAACAGGAGCTGCAAGTTTCGGACCGTCATCGTGGCTATGAGTACGAATATTGGTTTTTTCTTTTGCACGTACTGCGTTCACAACCATCTCTTCACCGCGTGCGGCTTCTCCGATGACCATCCCTTCATACACCTCAACGCCGGGTGCTACGAATAGCTCTCCGCGTAACTGAAGGTTGTCGAGTGCGTACCCAGTTGTTGAACCGATGCGGTCCGCAATCATGGCACCACCCAAGCGATGAGGAAGTTCCCCTACCCACGGTGTCCAGCCAGCATGAGTTTGATGCAACAAAGCAGTTCCACGAGTGCTGCTCATCAACATAGAACGGAAACCAATAAGGCCCCGAGATGGAGCTTCGAACGAAACAATGGTGCGACCAGGGTCTCCGGGGCGAAGGTCAGTTACGCGGCCCTTACGAGGAGCGAGTCCTTGGGTAATGGTGCCAACGTGCTCATCAGGAACGTCACATGTGCCAGCTTCGAGAGGCTCATGACGCTTGCCATTGATTTCCTTAGTAATTACTTCTGGACGACCGACTTGAAGTTCGAACCCTTCTCGACGCATATTCTCGATAAGAACCGCCAACTGAAGTTCTCCACGACCAGCAACGCTGGTGACGTCGGGAGAATCAGTGTCAGCAATCTTGATAGATACGTTTCCAAGAATTTCTTTTTGCAACCGATCACGTAAATGTCGACTGGTTACAAATTTTCCTTCGCGGCCTGCATAAGGAGATGTATTAACGCCAAATGCCATGCGAATAACTGGCTCGTCGACTTCCAGGCGTGGAAGCGGCGTTATCACAGTGATCCCTGAAATAGTGTCACCAACTTCAACTTCGGGAATTCCTGCAAGGACGAAAAGATCACCAGCTGAAATTGATTCCACTTCAGTTCTGCCAACTCCGTCGAAAACACTGAGTTGCGCGATGCGGCGCTTTAGCGGATTTCCGTCGGTGTCTTTGCCCCACAGCGCGACTGTTTCACCCTTTTTCATGACGCCACTGTGAACGCGACCGATAGCAAGTCGACCAAGGTATTCAGAGGCGTCGAGGTTTGTTACCAGCGCAGCAAGAGGTGCCGTTGGGTCTCCTGTTGGTGCAGGAACCGTAGAGAGAATGGTGTCGAGGAGACATGATAGGTCAGCGTCAGTTGCTGGCATTCCGATACCCATCATTGCGCGACCTTCACGGGCCACAGCAGAAATGACCGGGAATGACAACTGATCATCAGAACTAGCGAGATCAAGGAACAATTGTTCAACTTCGACCAGAACTTCTTCAGGACGTGCATCTCCTCGGTCCACCTTGTTGATGACCAAGATGACGGGGAGACCAAGACCAAGAGCCTTTGACAGAACATAACGAGTTTGTGGCAGTGGACCCTCAGCGGCATCCACCAAAAGAACAATTCCATCGACCAGTGCAAGTGCGCGTTCAACTTCGCCACCAAAGTCAGCGTGACCTGGAGTGTCAACAATGTTGATCAGGGTGCTGCCGTAATTGATTCGCGCAGCCTTCGCAAGAATCGTGATTCCACGCTCGCGCTCTTGATCGTCTGAGTCCATGATGCGGTCAATCACTGCAGCATGGGAGGCAAAAGCGCCTGTCGACCTCAAAAGAGTGTCAACAAGTGTGGTTTTGCCGTGGTCGACGTGCGCCACTAGGGCAACATTGCGTAGGGAGTTTGTCATGGGGGTATTTCGTTTTCTGTCCGGTTATCCGGATTAATCGATGTCGTCTTCGGATTCGTCTTCATCTTCGTCGAAGCGCACCCCGTAGCGCTCGGCAATGGCCGCATATTCATCATCGTCAGAAGCACTCACTCGCGGTGAGTCACCAAGACCTAGGTCTGCAGCACTGGGGCCTGCTTGCTTCAATTTCCGCGCTTCTTCAAACCGGCGATGTCGACCTTTTTTCATGGTCGGTCTCCGAACATTTCATTGGCATAAATGCCTACTGGACAACCGAAACGAGTGTACAGGTTGGTGAGACAAAAAGATGACCTTTGCCTCAGGAAGGGTCAATACCGACCAGTTTTAACCCAGAACCTGATGTTCCTGTAAATGTTAGGGCCTTTCGGCCCGCCACGAGATCTTCGATGTCAGCACCGACTATGTCCTTTCGCCACCCGTGCCGCAGACGGGCATCTGCTGATCCGCTGAGCAAGTCAACGATGTCTTTGCGCGTGGCGAGAAGTCCCGCATCGAGTTCACTTTGCTTAGCAAGTTCCGTGATCCACGCGGAGACCAGGGTCACCGCGGGTCTCATCGACTTCTCAAGGTCGTCACCGTCATTAGATGGCAAATTGAGATCCCCATCGACTGAATCAACTACGCCAAACTGAATGGCCTCTAGTAGCGCTTTTCCGTGGACACCATTTGCATGACGATTGTCGACTCCCCTACTTTGCAGAAGGTCATCGGCAGTACGAGGTGCTCGTTGTGCAACTCCAAGGACAGCGATATCTGACAGAACATGACGAGGTGGAAGGTCAAGATCCATTGCACGTTCTTCGCGCCATTTCGCTACAGCACGGGCAACGAAGCGAGACTTGCCACGTAATGTTCGAACGTCTTTAATGCGCAACCATGCTTCGTCTGGTGGGTTTGGTCCAGTTGGCTTAGTACGCAGTTCTTCACACGCTTCTGCGGCCCACTGCATTCGGCCACGTTTTTCAAGATCAGAGAAAATAATGGACGAAAGTTCGGCCAGGTACGCAACATCAGACGCCGCGTACCGCAACTGATCTGATGTAAGTGGCCTGCGCAGCCAGTCCGTCAGACGGTCACCTTTCGGCACAACAATCTTCAATAGTGACTGCAACAGTGAAGCGAGCGATGGTTGCGTGTATCCGAGGAAACTGGCACATAACTGAGTGTCCAATATACGTGAGGGTACAAAACCCACACTTTGAGTCAAAACATCAAGATCTTGTTGAGCGGCGTGCAGCACACACAACGATGGACCATCCATGAGAGGTCTCATCAATGTCGCATCGCATGACACTGGGTCTATAACTCCGAGCCGATCGCCAGTAGCAATTTGTATCAACGCCAACTGAGGGAAATATGTTTTCTCCCTATGAAATTCTGTATCGAGGTAATACACATCCTGTGAAGACGCATAGGAAACAAACTCAATCAATGCGGAATTTGTGTCAATCCATTCATAGGAAATATCAGGACGCTGTGTCACCCGTGGTCACCTCGTGCCCTTCAACAATCCACATTCCGGTACCACCGGCAACATTGATAAATGTTGTTCCTTCTAGGGAAGAAATAGTCGACAAGTGTCCACACGCCCGCAAACTACGACCACCAGCCTGGCAAATCACATACACAATTTGGCCAAGTCCACATTCGTCTTCTCGACCGACTAATTCAGACAGAGCTATGTTGATGGCTCCGGGAACATGACCCAATACGTATTCATCGACTTCGCGAACATCGATGATGGAGGGTCCGGCAAGAGCGGCCAGTTCAGATATTGATATTTCAGAAATCGACATGTTCAGATCGTAGTTGTCTCGTCGGAAGGATTCAGATCTGCAAAGGAATTAATGTTTCGAACAGCATTCGCAGGAACCGGGACTTCAGCTACATCGAGCAACACGGCAGCACGATGCACTGCACGTTCGTTCCTCTTCCAGACAGAGTTCAACGTTGTGGAGCATTCTTCTTTAGACCACGCTGCACACAACCAATTAAGTCGATCAGTACGACCAACAGTTGCTTGAGCGTCGCTCAGTCCGCTTACCAAACTCAAAATCACTGCGCTTGTAATGAATGGCATGTCGCACGACAACACGACAACAGAGTCATGCTCGGCTTGCTTCAATGCAGTGATAACACCGCCGAGCGGCCCTTCACCCGGATATCCATCCTTCTTCCAAGTGCCAGTGATTTTTTTGGCTTTGGCTGCTGTGCCGCCGATAATCAATACCTGTGTTGCTCCGGCTTCATGCGCCGCAAGCGAGACCCGATTTGCCATTGAAATTCCGTCAATTTCAAAGGTGGCCTTGTCGACACCCATGCGCGAACTATCGCCCCCAATGAGAATCGCGACCGTGAACTGCTCATCAGACATAATGACAACGCTACGGGCTGTTCGCCATCTATGGTGATGTAATGAACTCCTTATGGGCATCAACAGACATCGAAACCCTCAAAAACCTCGCTTTGGGACTCTCAGGAGCCTCCATCGTCATTGGCTTGATCCTTATGAAAGTGGTCTCTTCAATCGTCGGGAAAATTATTTCCCTCATTGTCTTCGTCGCCATCGCCCTTGCTGGTTATTCACAGCGTGCCCAGGTAATTGACTGTGCAAACTCTGTAAAAGCTCAGGCCACTGCTACGGCAGCGGTTGACACAACCTGTACTTTTTTTGGCCAGGAAATAAAAGTAAAAGTGCCTCAACCCTCGCAATGAGGATTTACTAAGTCTGTTACGAATTGCAATGAGTGTGTCATAGGCGCACCATGCGCTGCCTCTTTCAGTTCGATTAGTCGTGCGTTTTTTAGATTTGTCGCGAGCCATCTAGCTCCCTGCGCATGATGTTTCGCCCCGTTCGATCCGTAACCGCACAAAACTGGACACGAGATATCTTCTACGGACCATGGCGCTTTGATGCGTAATGCATTTAATTCCCCTATAAGCGCAGCTCCTTCGCGACGACGCTCTCCTCGTGTTCGCTCTGGTAGTTCATTCCATCTTTTGGATCCGATTAATCGAACCATGAAATTTTCCGCTGCATCAGACTCTGACGAAGCCACGGCCATTGCCCCTGCAGTGCTGCCCGGCCACCAATCCATCCATGACAGGGGTGTTTCATACGTGCTGACACCCACGACTTGATTATCAAGCCGAACAGAGGCAGCCAGTGCAATATTTCCCCCAAACGAATGACCCACGAGCACTGTCCTCCTGTCACCGATAAGCGAGACAAGATCATCTACTTGGTCCTCCACAGTGAAAGGCCCGGGGTGAGGCCAAGATTTTCCATAGCCCCGTCTGTCATAACGCAACAC
>CAMDVC010000075.1 GCA_945878785.1 Bifidobacterium breve
GGTTGTGTGGCAACACATGGCCATGAAGATCATGTGGGTGGTCTGCAGTTTCTTTTGCGCGAATTGTCGTTTCCCATTTATGGCTCAATGGTGACTCTGGGTCTTGCCCGTAACCGCATTGAAGAAGCAGGACTGCTCAAGAAAACTGAATTGATAACGGTGCGTGATGGAGAGCGACTCAATATTGGTCCGTTCGATGTGGAGTTTTTGCCTGTCACTCACTCAGTGCCGCATGCGCATGCCGTCATTGTTCATACTCCTCAGGGCGTCATTGTGCATTCAGGTGACTTCAAGCTTGATCTCACACCAGTTGATGACCGCAGAACAGACCTTGCCCGACTTGGCGAGCTGTCAAAGACCGTTGGAATTCGCTTATTGATGTGCGACTCAACAAACGCTGAAGAGCATGGCCACGCACCAAGTGAGAAGAGCGTTGGTGCCGTATTGCATCAGTTGTTTCATGAGCATCGCGATCGTCGAATCATTACTGCCAGTTTTGCTAGCCACATTCATCGTGTGCAGCAGATTATTGAGGCTGCAATTGATAATGGTCGCAAGGTGTGCCTGATGGGGCGTTCGATGCAAAAGAACATCGGGCTTGCTATTGATTTGAAACTCATCAATGTTCCCGCCAGTGTTTTTGTTGATGTTGAAAAAGTTGATGACTTCGCACCAGAAGATATCTGCATCATCTCGACAGGGTCTCAAGGCGAACCAATGGCTGCGTTGTCCTTGCTGTCACGTGGAGAAAGTCGTTGGTTCAAAGTAGGCGAGCGCGACACCATTATTTTGTCAAGCCACGCAATCCCAGGCAATGAAGGCAATGTCAATCGTGTGATTGACGGTCTTGTTCGCGCCGGTGCCAAAGTTGTTCACTCAGGTATTGCTGATGTGCACGCAACGGGCCACGCCCAAGCTGATGAATTGAAGACGTATCACTCCATCTTGCAGCCCGAATGGTTTGTGCCAGTTCATGGCGAATATCGCCACATGCGCGCGCACGCCGAATTGGCAGTCGTGATGGGTGCTGCACCGGATCATGTTCTGCAAGCAACTGATGGCGATGTATTGGAACTGTCTGATGACGGACTTGCTTTCCACAGCACAGTGCCTGCGGGCTATTTATTCGTGGATGGAATTGTTGGCGATGTTGGTCACGGCGTGCTGCGAGATCGCAAGGTATTGGCCGAAGAAGGTGTTGTAGTAATCGTTGCGACAGTTGACAGCGCATTGCACAAGGTGATTAATGGGCCTGAAGTCATCACGCGCGGCTGGGTGTATGCGCCAGAAGCTGACGCGTTATTAGATGAAGCAGAGGCACACATTGAACAGGCCCTTGTGAAGGCGCTCGACGATGGAATCAGTGATGTCGAGGGACTTGAGCGTGTCGTCCGCAAGGCAGCTGGCAAATTTGTGAGCGATCGCACCAAACGACGGCCGATGATTGTGCCCGTCGTAATGACTACATAAAAAGACCGTTTCTACTGCCCAGTGTTGGTCTATGGAGTATCCCGTAGGCAGGAACACCTCATTGGTACCCTTTCCGTATGTCTGCCAAGAGTTCTCGTTCATCGTCTCGCGGCACCAAGGCACCAGCTGGCTCTCGTGCGGGGGTCAAAACCCCTCCTAAGGGCAGCAAGCGCCCACCTGTCAAACCGGATTCAGCAGCACGCGAAGTAGTACGCGGTCGTGAAGTGGAATTCTGGGGCGTCGGATGTATCAGTCTCGGCATCGTCCTCGTGTTGTCGATGTATCTCCATATGGCAGGGCCGCTTGGTCGTGCTATCGACACCACCTTTGGCTGGTTGCTCGGGCTTGGTCGTTTTGCATTACCAATGGTTGTCACCGGAATCGGCGTTGCCATGGTGCGCCGTCGCAGTATTCAACATCGTCTTCGTCTCACCATGGGGTGGACCATCGTGGTGTTGGCAATTCTTGGTTTCTTGCATCTTGTCAATGGCGCAAACAAAATTGTTGCAAGTGTCGATGCCATGTCGCAGGCTGGTGGCTGGTTTGGCGCCATCATGGCCGAGCCGTTGAGTTCCACAATCAGTTGGGCTGGCGCGTTAGTCGTTCTGTTTGCAATCGCTGTTGGTGGAACAATGTTGATCACCGATACAACTGTTCCAGAACTTATTGTTGCTATTCGTACATGGGCTGCAAAGCAATCAGGGTCAGCCGCCACTCTGGCTCGTGGTGTTTCGTCTCGCGATGGATCATCAAAGCCGTACGACGAATTCAGCAATGATGATTCAGATTTTGCTCCGGCACCTGCGGTTCGTGAACAACCGCAAACTATATACGATGCAGATTCAGATCCTGATCTGGTTGAGAAGAAAGAGCGCTCAAAGCGTCGCCCAGAACCAGGCCGGGTTGAACCAGTCACTCCTGAATTTGTTGGCAAACCAAGCACAAAACGTCCCGCAGGTTCATCGGAAGAATCAGCAGTCGGTGTACCCGCTGTGCCAGGTGTATGGGTGTTGCCACCAACAGATTTGCTCGGACTTACTGAGGTGCAAGAAGTTAACAAGGCACGTGTTGCCGAACGTGGTCGTCTCCTAGAAGAGTCTTTAGCGTCTCATGGTGTTGAAACTCGACTTGTCGGAATGACAGTTGGTCCAACCGTTACGCGCTTTGAACTTGAACTTGGTTCAGGTGTCAAAGTTTCAAAGGTCACAAGTTTGAACCGTGACATTGCATATTCAATGGCCGCAACTGACGTTCGTATCTTGGCTCCAATTCCAGGAAAGTCAGCCGTTGGTGTTGAAGTGCCGAACGAGGTTCGCCAACTGGTCTCTCTCGGCGACCTCATCTCGTCTCCTGAAGCTCGTGCCGCAACACATCCTCTTGATGTAGCAGTTGGTAAAGACATTGCAGGCCGTGCCGTGTTCTTGAACCTTGCAGCAACACCCCACATGCTTATTGCTGGTGCAACGGGTGCTGGTAAATCAAGTGGCATCAACTCAATCTTGACGTCATTGCTGATGCGCAGCACGCCAGATGAAGTACGTCTGATTCTCATTGATCCTAAGCAAGTGGAAATGGGCCAATATGCGCGCCTTCCTCATTTGCTTACTGCGCCCGTTACTAACCCAAAGAAAGCAGCTAACGCTTTGGGTTGGGCAGTAAAAGAAATGGAACGTCGCTATGACCTTTTGGTTGAAGTTGGCTTCCGTGACATTGGTGGGTACAACGCAGCGTTTGATAAAGGTGAAGTCAACGACAACACCGATGAAAACGCAAAGAAGTACGAACGCCTACCGTTTATTGTTGTGGTTGTCGATGAGTTAAACGACCTCATGATGGTTGCAGCACGCGACGTTGAAGAATCAATTACACGTATTGCTCAAAAAGCACGTGCCGTTGGTATTCACCTCATTGTCGCTACGCAGCGACCATCGGTCAACGTGATCACGGGCGTTATCAAAGCCAACATTCCGGCTCGAATGGCATTTGCTGTTAGCAGCCTCACAGACAGTCGAGTCATTCTTGATCAGCCAGGTGCGGAAAAACTTGTGGGTAAGGGCGACATGTTGTTGATGCCCGGAAACACAAATGTGCCGAACAGAATTCAGGGTTCATGGGTTGATGAAGACGAAGTGCGAAAGATTGTTACTCACTGGCGTCGTCAATCGCCTGAAGTGGTCTACGTCTCTGGTATCGAAGGTGAAGAGTCTGGCGGCAGTGGCGCTGGCGGTCTCTTTGGTGGTGGCAGTGGCGGCGTTGACGATGAACTCATCAAGGCAGCTATTGAAATCGTTGTCCGCTCAGGGCTTGGATCTACCTCGCTGTTGCAACGCAAACTGAAAGTGGGCTTTGCGCGTGCTGGCCGACTGATGGACGAACTCGAAGAGCGTGGCATAGTAGGGCCAAGCGAAGGTTCTAAAGCGCGCAGCGTCATGATGAGCGTAGAAGAACTCGAATCAATGGGGGAGTAACACGATGGCCGCAACGGCATTCACCGAAATCACTACTGGACTTCAATTTCCAGAAGGGCCGGTAGCGATGCCAGACGGCAGTGTCATACTCACCGAAATGTTTGCCTCGCGTCTTACGCGTGTTGCGCCAGACGGCACCAAAACAACTGTTGCTGAAATTAATGGTGCACCAAACGGTTTAGCCGTTGGCCCTGATGGAGCCTTGTACTTGTGCAACAACGGCAATGCGTTCACGCCGCTCAATATGGGGGGCCTCATGTATCCGGGACCATTTGATGAATCAAAATACATCGGTGGCCGTATTCAGCGAGTCGATATCGCAACCGGAACTGTGACTGATTTGTATACACACTGTGGCACTACAGCGTTGCGTGCACCGAACGACATCGTGTTTGACAAACAGGGCGGCTTCTACTTCACAGATCACGGAACTCGATCAGAACGAAGTGCAGACCGCACTGGTATCTATTACGCAAAGCCCGATGGTTCATTCATTGAAGAAGTTGCGTTTCCTACTGACGGTCCTAATGGCATCGGATTATCACCTGATGAGAAGACTGTGTATTGGGCGGAGACTCACACAGGGCGTGTCTATCAACGCGCGATCATGTCACCCGGAAAATTGGCACCACCTGATGCATCCACTGTGTTATGCGGGTTGCCCGGATACCAACTGTTGGATTCGCTCGCAGTGGATGGTGATGGCAACGTCTGTGTAGCCACCATCGTCAATGGCGGTATCACCGTAATTTCGCCACAGGGTGAGGTGCTGCAACACATAGCTGTTGATGACCGCATCACGACCAATATCTGCTTTGGTGGGCCTGATTATCAAACTGCGTACATCACGGCGTCGACTACGGGCCGTCTGTTGGCTATGAAGTGGCCATACAAAGGACTCAAACTGAACTACTAGTAGGCTCTGGCGGATGGTTCAGCGCTACTACATTGAGACTTTGGGGTGCCCGAAGAATCAGGTCGACTCCGACAAAATCGCGGGCAAACTCACTGCCGATGGCTTAGTAGCTACTGAAGATGCATCGAAGGCTGATGTAGTTGTTGTCAACACATGTGCATTCATCGAAGAAGCACGCAAAGAAAGCATTGACACGATGTTGGCGCTTGACGATGCTCGTAAGCGTTCTTCGCGGCTCATCGTTACTGGCTGTATGGCTGAGCGCTACGGCGAGGAACTTGCCGAGGCTTTGCCAGAAGCTGACCAGGTTGCCGGTTTTGGAGTTCCTTTACAACTCACTCGCAAGCCGATTGCAGTGACAGGTGAAATACCAAAGTTTGACTTGTTGAACTTGCCACGTCCGAAATCAACATCTCCATGGGCCTATGTAAAAATCGCTGAAGGCTGTGACCGCAGTTGTGGCTTCTGCGCCATTCCAAGTTTCCGTGGCCCGCAACGCAGTCGTGATGTTGCTTCAATTCTCACTGAGGTTGAACAACTTGGAGTGCGCGAGGTGGTGCTGATTGCACAAGACCTCGCAAGTTACGGCAAAGACCGCCCCGATGAATTGGGTGCAGGCTCCATCGTGCAGTTGGTGCGCGACGTTGCTGCCATGGCCGACTGGGTTCGCCTGTTGTATCTGTACCCGAGCGACTTGTCAGATGAACTGATTGACGCAATCTTGGATACTGGTGTTCCGTATTTCGACCTATCGCTGCAGCATGCAAGCAAAGAACATCTTCGCCGCATGAAGCGTTGGGGAGACGGTCCACGATTCCTTGAACGAATCGCCCGCATTCGCACCTTGTCTCCTGATGCCGCTTTCCGTAGCAACTTCATTGTTGGCTACCCGGGTGAAACTGAAGAAGATCACGACCAACTGTTGTCTTTCGTTCGTGATGCACAACTCGACTGGTGTGGGTTCTTTGCATTCAGCCCAGAAGACGGCACTCATGCTCTCACTCTTCCGAACCGCGTGGACGAAGGCCTCATGAATGAGCGCCTAGCTGAACTGCGCGAACTACAAGACAACATCTCAGCCGAACGTCGCGACCTTCTGCTCGGCGAAACAATTGAAGTGCTGGTTGATGAACCAGGTATCGCTCGTTCGTTCCGTGAAGCCCCTGAAATTGACGGTGTTGTGCA
>CAMDVC010000076.1 GCA_945878785.1 Bifidobacterium breve
GACAAACAGATCGTGCTGCTTCATCCAATTAAAGACTCGAACGAAGTCGCAACTTCCCAGGCTGTGTAAAGGTGCGGTTTTCTCCGCTCGATGCACAGCATCGTTTGCTAGACGCAAAAATGGTTCCTTTCGGAGGCTGGGACATGCCCTTGGCTTATCCGTCAGGGACTCTGGCAGAACATGCTGCTTGTCGTACAGGTGCAGTCATTTTTGATGTTTCGCATTTAGGGACTGTACGTGTAGAGGGTCCGACAGCGTTCGAGCAGTTGCAGGCGTGTCTCACTAATGATTTGTCACGCATTGCTCCAGGTCGTGCGCAATACACACATTTGCTCGATGAAGATGACGCCAGTGTGCTTGATGACATCATTGTGTGGTGGGTTAGTGATCAAGTCTTTGATGTAATGCCGAATGCTTCCAATACGGATCGCGTCGTCGCAGCAATTGGCGGAATGGATACCACTGCCACGCGAGCTGTTCTTGCTGTGCAGGGCCCAGAGGCACGTGTAGTTGTTGCGAAAGTGAGTGTTGAAGCAGCTGCCGTCAAACGATTCACAGTTGAAGCAGTTCAGGTGTGTGGTTTTTCTTGTGTTGTGGCGGGAACTGGATATACGGGCGAAGACGGAATTGAAATTGCTGTGCCGAGCGATGGCGCCGCTGTGGTCTGGAAGGCGTTGTATGAAGCCGGTGCAATTCCAGCTGGTCTAGGCGCACGTGACACTCTTCGTTTAGAGGCCGGATTTCCTTTGCACGGTCACGAGCTTGGCGAAGGTATTTCATCGCTACAAGCCGGCCTTGAGTGGGTCGTTGCGTGGAACAAGCCAAACTTTCATGGCAGAGCATCGTTGTTGATGGAAAAAGAGCGGGGCGTGTCTCGCAGATTGGTCGGAATCTCTATACCTGGCCGTCGCCCCGCGAGAGATGGAACACGAGTTCTTGACGTCTCTGGGGCAGAAGTGGGCTTCGTTAGTAGCGGGAACTTCTCACCAACACTCGGTCATTGTGTAGCTATGGCATTTGTGAAACCGTCAACAGCAGTGGGGGAGTCGGTCTCGATGGATGTGCGTGGAACGCTCATTGAAGGAGTAGTTGTGGCTACTCCTTTTGTTGCGAAGAAGAAGTAGAAGGCGCTGTCGGCTTACTGGGCTTAAAGCCGAACAAACCCCCGGCGTTTTCGGCCAACGTAGTGAGTGGCCCTAGTCGCTTTGATAGGTCACCAAGTTGCGCTGCGACTTCACCCATTGAAGCCATGGCGTTCATTGCAGTACCAACCTGAGGCATGATGCGGCGTAATGGTTCCTCTACTTCGTCAAGCATGGTGTTTATTCGCGATGTTGTCTTGTTGAGATTGTCAACTGTTGATGCCAAATTTTCAAGAATAGTTAATAATGCTTCGCTAGTTCTACGAGTGACATCAACTGCCTTGCCAGCTAGATCTATCGGATCGAGTGTTCCGAGAAGAACCAACAGTTGTTCGAGTGGGTTGGTCGATGTGTTTTGCTCTGATTCGCTCACGACCCCACCGTAGCTTTTTCCAGACTGATTGCGTACTGCTCAATCGGTGCACAGGTACACACCAGATTTCGATCTCCATAAGCTGCGTCGATACGAGAAACTGAAGGGTAATAGCTGCGTGATCTGAGATGAGCGAGGGGGTACAGCGCTGAGGCTCTGCTGTATGAACGTTTCCAATCTCCTGCAATATCCTCAACGGTGTGAGGTGCATGATGAAGAACGGACTCTTCAGCAGTGACAGCGCCGGATAGAACCATCTCTATTTCACGACGGATACTGATCATTGCATCACAGAATCGATCAACTTCAGCAAGCGACTCGCTCTCAGTTGGTTCAACCATCAGAGTATTGGCGACAGGAAAGCTCATGGTTGGGGCATGAAGCCCGTAGTCCATTAGTCGCTTAGCAATGTCATCGATCAATAATCCTGAGCCCTTAATTACTTCACCAACATTAAGAATGCATTCGTGTGCGATGGTGTTATTTGCACCCGTGTACAGAACTGGGTACGACGAATTAAGTCGGTGTGCTACGTAATTGGCGGAAAGGATTGCATCAGCAGTTGCCTGTAACAATCCATCGGCGCTCATCATCGAGATGTACACCCACGGAATGGCGCAAATGCTGGCAGAGCCAAAATTTGCTGCTGACACCGGACCATTACCTGCCGATGGCTGCAATGGGTCGCTTGGAAGAAATGGAACGAGATGACTACGAACAGCCACTGGCCCAACTCCTGGTCCGCCTCCGCCGTGTGGAATGCAGAATGTCTTATGAAGATTTAGGTGGCTGACGTCTGCGCCAAATTTCCCTGGCTGAGCTGTTCCGACCAAGGCGTTGAGGTTTGCGCCGTCTACATACACTTGACCACCACGCTGATGAATGATCTCACAAATATCAGAAATTGCTTCTTCGAATACACCATGTGTTGACGGGTACGTGACCATGATTGCTGCGAGTTTGTCGCCGGCAAGATCAGCTTTAGTTGTTAAGTCGGCTACGTCAACATTTCCGTTTTCATCACACGCAACTACAACCACCGACATGCCGGCCATCACGGCGCTGGCAGCATTTGTGCCATGGGCACTGGAGGGGATGAGACAAATTGTTCGCTCCATGTCGCCACGAGAACGGTGATAGGCGCGAATCGCCATGAGTCCAGCAAACTCGCCTTGGCTACCCGCATTTGGCTGGAGGCTGACAGCGTCGTACCCGGTGATTTCGACCAGCATTGCTTCTAATTCGGCTAACACTGTGCGAATTCCTACTGACTCGTCCGCCGGCACATAGGGATGAAGGGACGAGAACTCTGGCCAAGTGACTGGTTCCATTTCGGTAGTCGAATTCAGCTTCATGGTGCATGAACCAAGAGGAATCATGGTGCGATCAAGAGCCAAGTCCTTATCCGCTAAGCCGCGAAGGTAACGAAGCATTTCGTGTTCTGTGTGAAAGCGATGGAACACAGCTTGCTTCATAAATGTGTCTGTGCGGAACTGTGAGTTGGTACTTGTATCTTGATCTTCCTTTACGACAGAAATATCTAGTGATTTCAGTAAATCGCTGACTGCTTCTTCTGTGGTTGTCTCGTCAACACTCAGTGAAAAAGTCGTATTCGTGACAAGGCGTAAATTGAAACCCGCTTCGCGCGCTCGTGCAACAACCGAGGCCGCATTTGCTACATCGCAAGCCACCGTGTCGAAGAAATCAGAATGTCGAACTGCAAATCCTGCCTGTCTAAATGAGGTTGCGATCGTCAGTGCGTGAGCATGAACTCGGTGCGCAATCCTTTTGAGACCATCTGGTCCATGCCAGATTCCGTACATTCCTGCCATGTTTGCAAGTAGTACTTGAGCAGTACAGATATTGCTTGTAGCTTTTTCGCGACGAATATGTTGCTCACGTGTTTGTAATGCCAGGCGAAGTGCAGGCCGACCTTCTGTGTCTGTACTAACACCGACTAAGCGTCCGGGCAATGCACGTGCGTGTTCGTCTCGCGTGGCCATAAATGCTGCATGTGGACCACCGAAACCCATCGGCACACCGAAGCGTTGCGAAGAGCCGATGGCGATATCGAATCCAAGCTGGCCAGGAGGGGTGAAGAGAGCGCAGGAGAGAAGATCGGTGATGGCGATAGAGATTGCTTTGTTCTCCCGGGCTTGTTTGGTGAGAGCCGAGAGTGAAGAAGATGAACGGATGAGTCCGTCACTTCCTGGTATTGACACAACGATTGCAAAATAGAGAGATGCATCACACGTCGATACATCTCCTAAATGAATGGCAATGCCGATCGGTTCTAGGCGCGTAGAAAGTACGGCGATTGATTGTGGGTGAGTGTTGTTGTCGACAAAAACAGAATCTGATTTCGATTTGCTAACTCGGTGAGCCATTGTGACTGCCTCAGCTACTGCGGTTGCTTCATCAAGAAGTGAACCATTAGCAAGGGGAAGGCCGGTCAATTCGGACACCATTGTTTGAAAGTTGAGAATTGCTTCCAAGCGGCCTTGGCTGATCTCGGGTTGATATGGCGTATACGCCGTGTACCACGCAGGATTTTCTAAAACGTTTCTCTTAATCACCGGCGGTGTAATGGTGTTGTAATAACCCTGGCCAATAAACGATGTGCGATGTATGTCGTTAGCAAATTTCGATTTCAGGACCGGAAGAACTTCTGCCTCTGTCAAAGGAGATGAAAGCGCCATTGATGTGCGCAGACGTATCGCAGAGGGAATTGTTGCGTCGAGAAGCTCTTCAGAACTTGTGAAGCCAACAGCCGCCAACATGGTTGCTCTGTCGGTGTCGTTGAGGCCTAGGTGGCGATGGGCGAAATGATCTGCATGAAAATCAGGCGTGGTGAGTGAGCGTGGGGTAGAGGTCATTAGTAATCCGATTGACTCTGTGACCCCCGCTGTCTTTTTTACCTGAGAGCTTCGCCATCAAGATGGCTTTCCCCGTCGGTGGAGGGCAAGCCCTCTCTTTCCAGCGTTCGATGTCTACCTGGTCCCTGTGCCTGAGAGATTCCGGGGTGGTTGCTCCTTCGGCGGTGAACCGTTGCCGGCACACACTCTCCCAAGTAGACGTTTTTGTCAATGGTAGTCGGCGGGGAGGGGGAGAGGGTTAATCCGCTGTGGCGTAAGCGCCACTCGATCCCTTTTCTGATCCAACCTGTCGCACCGCTTCATCGAGGTCGCGCAGGAATTCGTCAACATGGGGAGCATGAACTGCCATAACAGTGAGATGGATGCTCGCTGGGGGAGTCTGTTTGTCCATGTACCAGCCAGTTGAAATGAGACGGTCCGCGATGGCAAATACGTCATGACGATTTGGGTCTTTGGTGCCGAAGGAGAGAAGTGTTGAATCGGGGACTCCGCGCACTTCAAGATCAGTATGGGCATCGATGTGCTTGTAGATACGCATGGTTGATTCGCGTGCGCTCTTCGTTACTCGTTTATATCCGTCATCGCCGAGATAATGCAGCACAGCCCATGATGAAGCTATTGGGCCTCCAGATTTTGTGCCGAGAATTCCGGATGAGCCGTAGAAACCTCCGAGCCAATTATCTGTAATGAAAGTTTGATCACTGCGTAAAGCTTTGGTGCGGTGCAGTAACACACCTGAACCTTTCGATGTGTAACCGTATTTGTGAAGGTCAATTGAAATTGATGTCACACCATCGCAACGGAAATCCCATGGTGTAATCGGCTCTCCAAGTCGCTCGAGGTAGGTGAGTGTGACGCCTCCCATGCATGCATCAACGTGGCAGTTGATATTGCGTTGAGCAGCAATTTCCGCGATCTCGGCGATTGGGTCGATAACTCCCTGTGGGTACTGCGGTGCAGAACCGACGATCAAGATTGTCTCTTCGTCACATGCATCGCGCATTGCATTGACATCGGCCTTCCAGTCAGCTCCAACAGGTATACGGCGACTCTCAACATCGAAGTAATCAGCTCCTTTTTCGAATGCTGCATGCGCAGACGCGGGGAGAACCATGTTCATACGCTTGAGATTGCGTCCCTCGCGCTCTGCGCGCTTACGAGCGGACCGAACCGCGAGTACGAGGCTCTCGGTGCCACCCGAGGTCATGAAGCCCGCTGTGGTCTCATCACCATGGGCCCAGCCAGAGACAATGTCGACGACTTCTTGCTGCATGACCCGCAGAGACGGGAATGCGCCGGTGTTCAAAGCGTTCTCGCCAGAGAAACGACGATATGACTCTTCGGCAAGAGCCAGGACATCAGAACCAGCGCTATAGGCGAGTGTGAAACACCGGCCGTCTCGCCAGCGAACATCGTTAGTACGGATTGATTCAAGATGATCAAGAATGGCTTGCGCAGTTTGTCCTGGACCGAGTTGTGCAATAGGCATACGAGAACTGTAGGCGTTATGGCTCTACGCCAGCGGGGGCTGGGGTTTCTGAAGCGTTCTTCATTTCAATC
>CAMDVC010000077.1 GCA_945878785.1 Bifidobacterium breve
GATTGCGGGCGCCGATGCAATGCTTGAAGGCCCCGATTCGCTTGGCATGATGTCTGCTCCAGGCGGAGGAATTGCCGGCGGCACAAGTCAAGTGCAGCGCAATATCATTGGAGAACGTTTACTCGGCCTGCCACGTGAACCAAAATGACACAGAACATAGCGTGTAACGACGCACGTCTCATCTCATCAGTCGATGGCGTCACTATTGCGATGCATGATTTCGGCGGCACCGGTTCTCCTGTGCTGCTGTCGCACGCCACCGGATTTCACGGGCATTGCTGGGAACCTGTCGCACACGCGCTGAATTCACAACATCATGTTGTTGCTCTTGATCATCGCGGATACGGCGACGCGGAAACTGTTGATCCCGCGACTATGACATGGGATCAATACGGCCTTGATGCACTTGCTGCTGCTCGTGACCTATACGCCGAACACAATGAGCCAATCATCGGTATTGGCCATTCCATGGGTGGTGCAAGCCTGCTGATGGCAGCCCATGCTGAACCGCATCTGTTCAAGGCACTCTTTGTCTTTGAGCCAATCGTCTTTCCCCCACCAGATCCTGATGCAGGTGAACGCCCTGGTAGTCCACTCCCTGCAGGAGCCCGCAAACGACGCAGTAATTTTCCATCTTTTGAGGCTGCCATTGAAAACTTTGCTGCAAAGCCGCCGATGGCGGCGTTTAATGCCGTGGTTCGCGAGGCATATGTTCGCCACGGATTCAAACCAACAGCCGATGGTGACATTGAATTGAAGTGTCTTCCCGAACACGAAGCGCGTACATATGAAACGACCGGTGCAAGTGGTGCGTGGGATTCACTTCCCTCAATCACAACCCCTGTGTGGGTTTTGTCCGGCGCCATGGCCCCTTTTCAACCGTCAACATTTGCCATCACCGTTGCAGAACGAATTCCTGGAAGCACATACGTTCGTTGGGATGAAGTAGGACATTTCGGACCGCTGGAGAAACCAGAACTAATAGCGCAGTACGTCACCTCTGTGGTCCCAACATTGTCATGAGTTTTGATTCAGCCGGAGACGAACTTTTCGAACCATTGCGCAAGAATCGCATTTTCATTTCAATATTCGGAATCGCAAGCACGATTGGCGACTTCAGCATTGTGTGGCACGTCACCGGATTCTTGTATGCAATCGGATCCATGCATCGCCTGCACCAAGCGATTGCGCTGTCGGTTGCACTAGGTGCTGAGAGCATCATTGTCAACCAAGGCGTGAAGAGAATCTTTCGACGCGAACGTCCCACCGTTTCAGGTGATGACCGCTTTGATGTACGCACGCCAAGCACTTCTAGTTTCCCTAGTGGCCATGCGTCATCAGCCACCTTCGCAGCAATAATCCTGATTTGGATGACTGGCTTTCCTCTTGCAATTCTGTGGATCACCATGGCTGGTGTGGTTGCGCTCAGCCGCGTTGTCGTTCGCATCCATCACCTGTCAGACATCGTTGGTGGAGTCATTACTGGTGCAATTTTGGGGGCTATTGCAGTCCCAATCATTTCGTCAATTATTGGCTAGTAGAATTGTGCCCATGAGCGACAAGCGGATGAGCGACACAGAGTCACTGATGTGGCGGCTGGAAAAAGATCCGTACCTCGCATCTACATTCGCCAACATCACCATTCTCGACCGTCCACCAAATATGGATGCGTTGTATGCCCGCATGGAACGCACATCAATTCTGTTTCCGCGGCTACGTCGTCGAGTTCTTCCCGCCCCAGGAAATTTTGGGAACCCCACATGGGTCGATGACCCATCTTTTGACATTCGCTACCACGTGCGCAACATTTCTTTGCCAGAACCTGGCGACATGCGCCAACTTCTTGACCTCACTACGTTGCTCGTTGCCGACCCGTTCGACAGATTACGTCCTCTCTGGCACTTTATCATTGTTGATGGCCTGCGTGGCGGCCGTAGTGCGCTCATTCAAAAATTGCATCACACCGTTACAGATGGTCAAGGCGGAGTGGAGCTATCGCTTCAATATCTTGATTTACAGCGCGACCCCCCACCGCTACCACCGATTGATCCCGAACTTATCAATGCCGCCCACACTGCTTCTGAGCCTGACGTAACAGAGGCGCTGCGAGGCGCAATGACAGATTCATTGCGATTGCCGATTGCTGTCTTGCGCCAAGTGCGCGACGTATTGTCCGACCCATCACTAATTGGGAGCATTGGCTCGTCAACCTCAGCAACAGTTAAAGGCCTCATTGCCCAACTCAATGAAGTTGATTCGTCGCGATCACCACTGTGGACATCGCGCTCTTTGCGTCGTCGTCTCGAAACAACTCGCGTGTCGTATTACGACATGCGCGGTGCAGCAAAATCACTGGGCGGAACGTTAAACACATCCTTCATCACAGCCGTTGCGCACGCGGCTGGTAAATACCACCGCGAATTGGGTGCACCAGTTGAATCATTACGGGCATCGATGGCAATCAGCACTCGAAATGAAAGCAGTGGCAGCAACGCCTTCACGCTTGCTCGCATGTTGGTTCCCACTGCAGACATGCCTATCGCTGAACGATTCTCTGCAATCAACGAGATTCTTATTGGTGCACGCACAGGTGCCGAGTCTTCATCGCTTGAAGCTTTGGCCACCGTGTCATCTGTAGTTCCTACTTCAATCATCACTCGCCTGGCCCGTTCACAAGCAGAAACAGTCGATTTTGCTACATCAAACGTGCGTAGCGCTGGAGTGCCCTTGTTTATGGCCGGTTCGCAATTGCTAGAGAATTACCCAGTTGGCCCGCTGGCTGGTGTTGCATTCAATGTGACATTGATGTCATACATGGGAAGTCTTGACTGCGGAATCAATATTGATGAAGCGGCTGTCGAAAGTCCGTCTTTATTGCGTGACTCACTGTCACAAGCATTTACAGAACTCTCTGCATTCGCACCTGAGTTCGAAAAAACAACATCGACCTCACGGGCCGACGATGGCGCTCCTAAACGGCAGCGACGGTGGTGGCGACGCTCGCTGTGAGCAAACCACGAAGGTCGAGCAACAAGTCGCCCACTTCAACAGCTGATACCAATTCACGTCGCAACATTTCTGCGAGTGCTTTGTCAATGACGGCAAGCGCCTCTGTGATCACTGTTTCGTGAGTATCGATCATGTGGTGCTCCTCTCGGTGTCGAACGGATTGCCCGATTTCTCGGTTCCGCCCGATATCTACAGCGTACAGTTGGGGTGACCCAACAAGTGTGCACTTAGGCACCTCTGGTGCATTTCAGCCGTGACTCGTGCCATAAGGTCTGTTTTATGAATTTTGAGGGCAAGACCACCGTGGTAACAGGCGCAGCAAACGGAATTGGTGCCGCCCTGGCACGCCGATTCCACGCAGCAGGCGCTCGTGTAGTAGTTGCAGACCGCGATGCAAAAAATCTTCAGGCGATCGAGAAGGAACTTAATTCCATCCGGCCAGACAGCGCCTTCGCAGTGGTAGCAGATATCGGGACTGAAGCTGGCAACGTTGCACTGATTGATGCATCTCGCGCAAAGTTCGGCTTTATCGATTTGTTCTACGCAAATGCCGGCGTAGGAATGGGAACTGATCTTGAATCAACTGACGAAGAAACGTGGAATACCGCGATGGACATCAATCTCCATTCGCATAGATGGGCGGCTAAGCATCTCATTGGCGAATGGTTGGCTGCTGGTGAAGGGTATTTCTGCAGCACAGCATCTGCTGCTGGCTTGTTGTCACAAATTGGAAGTGGCCCGTACAGTGTCACGAAGCACGGTGCAGTTGCCTTTGCTGAATGGCTGTCAATCACTTATGGCGATCGGGGCGTTCGAGTGACAACACTGTGTCCTCAAGGGGTGAACACCAACATGTTGAACCCACCCGATGCAGTACCAGGGATCGGAAACACTGACGGTGGAAGCGCCGTTAAGGCTTCAGGAGTCGTACTCGAGCCAGCCGAGGTCGCAGATATTGTCTACAACACCATCGTTGCTGAGAAGTTCTTAGTGATGCCTCACCCCGAGGTTCACACATATGAAAAGCGCAAAGTTGACGACCGTGACCGTTGGTTGTCTGGCATGCGACGTTTGCAAGCGCGCGTTGCGGGCGGCTGATAATTCCGCCCCACTGTTGTTCTAAGGTACGCACATGGCAGTACGACTAGACCCAGCAGACGAATACATGCATGAACTCGGCCCAGAGTCGAATTTCAACGAGAGCATGTACATAAATTGTTTCGACCCAACATCGCAAGTGGGCGGATGGTTCCGCATGGGCAACCGTGCAAACGAGGGCTACGCAGAAATGACCATCTGTATCTATTTGCCAAATGGTCGTGTTGGTTTCATGTTCAAACGGCCGAACATCGACAACAACGATGCTCTTGATGCTGGCGGTCTCACGTGGACCATGGTGAAGCCATTTGAAGAACTACGCATTGACTATGTCGGCAAAGTTGTCGTGCTGGACAATCCACATGACATGGCAGATCCGAAAAAAGCATTTGCAAATAATCCTTTTGCGGAATGTGAAGCACACATCACGTTTACTGGCCAAGGCAAGCCAAGCATGTTTGGTGGCGAGCCAGACGTGCCACACGAAGCACCAGGTGAAGAATTCGCTAAAGGTCACTACGAGCAACTTGTCACAGCAACAGGTTCTATTCGCGTGGGCGATGAAGAATTCGCCATCAACGGTTTCGGATTGCGTGACCATTCGTGGGGTCCACGCTTCTGGCAAGCACCGTGGTACTACCGATGGCTCACTGCAAACTTCGGAAAAGACCTTGGCTTCATGGCAAGCCGTGTTGCGAAGAAAGATGCGACAGGTTCTCGTGGCGGATTCGTATGGGACAATGGACAAATTCACCTGTGTGATGACGTTCAAATTTCAACAGTCACAGTTGGTGAAGACAACTACCACGACACGGTGACCGGCGTCATTAAGTCCTCAAAGTCAAACAAGGAGTGGAACTTCGAAGGCGAAGTCACCAGCCTTATTCCCCTGCGAAATCGTCGCCAAGACCCAGATGGCAACTGGTTGATGACTCGCATTAGTGAGGGCATGACCAAGTGGCGTATCACTTCTGGAGAACACGAAGGCGCAACAGGCTTTGGCATGTCGGAATATCTCGACCAAATTATCGACGATGCACCTGTAGGTATTGCCGAGTAGCAATTCGCCACCCACCATCGTTGACACATTAGGTGGGTACTGTGCGGGTATGCGCATTCCCCGTTTAGTTCTAGTTCTTCTGCTTGTCGGCACACCTGTTGCCGCCGTGGTTGCGACATCGTCAGTTGCCCTGGCAGATCCGTTCACATACTCAAGTGTCGAAGTTGGTAACTCCGCGGTGTGTGCAGTAACTACTGATGGAACTGCCGTGTGCTGGGGAAGCAATCGCGACCAATACCTCATTGCTTCATCGAGAGAACTCAACGTAACAACCCCTACCAAGGTGCCTCTACCAAACAACGATCGCTTCGTCACTCTTGATGGTGGGGCAAACCGCACCTGGTGTGGTTTAGCTGTTTCTGGAAAGGTGTACTGCTGGGGAGACCACCACATCGGAAGACATTTCACACCTACTTCTCGCACACCTGTTGCTGTTGAATTTCCACATGCAATGACAATCACGCACGTGCGCAGCGGCTACAGCAATGGTTGCGCCATCAACACCGACGGCGAATTGTGGTGCTGGGGAGACATTCTCGAATCCGGAAGTGGGCAAACAGAACCAATCCGAACGCCAGTGAAGGTCGCGATACCTAACAGTGAGCGTGTCGTTGATTTTGATAATGGCGGTGCTTCATGTGCTGTTACTGATCTCGGAAACATCTATTGCTGGGGCCATTCAAATGGCGAAGGACAATTGGGCATTGGCTATACCAGCAATTTTGCGTACGCAGTATCAGTAACCCCACT
>CAMDVC010000078.1 GCA_945878785.1 Bifidobacterium breve
GCGAGGTGCAGACGGCGCATGGTGGCAACAAGAATGCAACAGCCGGCCACAATGATGTCTGCTCGGTCTGGGCCAAGACCTGGGTTCTGAACCCGAAGCGTCAGTGGCTCGGTTGCCACTGTGCGAAACACATCTTCAACGGCCTCGCGAGTCAAGGACATGCCGTGCAGTGCAGAATCGTCAAACTCGTGAAGTCCCAGTTCGACAGCTGCAATAGTGACGATGGTGCCCGCAACGCCCACTGTGCGAATTGCCGTACCGACGATGGGGTGGTCGCGGGTGATGTCTTCAAGTTCATCAGACACCGCACCAATGAGGTTGGTGAGATCTTCGGGGCGGGGCAGGTCTGACGAAATATGAGAGTCGGTGGAAGTGACAGCGCCGAATGGAATGCTGGCAAAGATATCTATTGATTGCGTTCCTACTGTGTATTCAGTGCTGCCTCCACCGATATCAATAACCAGGGATGGCGTATCAATGACGGGAAGTCCGATGAGTGCACCAGAAAATGTCAAGGAGGCTTCATCTGATTCGGAGAGCACCTCCAGAGTCAATTCAGTTTTTTCTCGTAATAACTCAATGAAGGTGGCGGTGTTGCGTGCGCGACGGCATGCAGCAGTTCCCACTATTTGAATCATGGTTGCGCCAAGTGATTGTGCGGTAGCTACGTACGACGTAATTGCTTCAACAGTTCGAGTCATTGCTTCGAGTGAAAGCTCACCAGTTGCTTGCAAGCCTTCACCAAGTCGTGTTGAAGTAATGACACGCGTTAGTTCCGTACCATGCTCATCAATGACGAGAAGGTTCGTAGAATTTGTACCTACGTCGATAGCCGCAACAGTCTTCATAATGGTTGTGCGTAGGTAACGCCGCGCTCGTCGAGTTGCTGTGCCACCCATTTGCCAACGGAGTCATCGCCACCTGCAAGCCAATGCGCAAAATGAGCGTGTAAGCATTTGACGCCACGTCGTGTGCCACCGACTCCGGCAGAAGGGCGTGGCCCTTCATGTGTGGCGGGGATCATTGCGTCACGTCGTTCTTGATATCGAACATGAATGGCGTCGATTGCTTCAAGACCAATGATGGCTTCAACGGTGTTCACGCCTCCGTCAGCTTCCAAAGTACTAACGGCATGAACTTCTGTACCGCCAACAAGCCAGTACAACGTTGGCATGGGCGTGCCGTCTTCCAAGAGAGGGGCATTCATAAGGACAACAGGAGCTCCATCAACTGCGCGAACCACAACGCGAAAATCGCCTTGCGGAGGACGCCCTATCAGGGCAGTGACGGCGGCGAGATCTTCAGCTGAAGGGGAAGCGCCCGGTAGTTGCATGAATTAGCGAACGACAAGCCACACAAGAACAGCAACAACCACAACAACAACAGGTATTGCGCGCTTAAGAATGGGGCTACCAGCGGCGCTAAGAAGGTCGAGTGGTGCAACTTCTGCGCTTTCGATGGTGCGAACACCGTCGGTTGGTGCTGGTGATGGTTCTGCTGATGCAGCCGCTGCTGTCGCTGGTTGTTCGGCAATAAGACTGTTCAGGTTGACAACAAACGCGGCCAGTAGTTTGTCACTGATGTCTGCCATTGCACCGCGACCAAATTGCGCAACTTTTCCTGTGACGGAGAGATCTGTGTTAACAGTGACAGAGGTGTTGTTTGCATCGACTGCGGTCATCTCTGCAGTAATAACTGCTGCCGCATTACCCTTGCCTGTGGTGTCACGTCCTTCGCCTTTGAGTACCACTTTGTGAGCAATGTCATTGCGTTCGATAAAGATCGCCTGACCTTTGAACTGCGCCTGAATTGGTCCGACTTTGACTTTGACAACGCCGCGATAGGTTTCGCCTTCAATTTCGAGCAATTGGGCGCCAGGAAGGCAGGGCGCAATGCGCTCGACGTCTGTGAGAATGCGCCAAGCATCCTCAACGGGAACTGCAACAGTGAATTGATGATTTAGGTCCATGTGTCGAGATCCTCTGTGGTGTCGATATCTGCTGAATTGCCTTCACAGGCTACTTCCCGAACGAGTTCAGGATGCAGGTGAATGAGACTTCGTGCCCCGGCATCTGGGTCAGCTTCGAGATCTTCAAACGTGTTCCAGACGCTGGAGTGAAGTCGTACGGGGTTGCCACGTGTTCCGTTGTATGTCGCAATCGCAATTGGCGAAGATGATGATGAAACTTTGCTCCATGCTTGAGATGTGAGAAACGGTTGGTCAGCTAATCCGACAACAATGGCGTCGTAACCCTGTGCGCGTGCGAACTCCATGGCTGCGATGACAGAGCTGCGTTGACCAGTTTTCCATTCCGGATTGTGGACTACCTCGACGTCACTGATGTGGTTGCTGAGGTCAAGAGCACCTGAGACAAGAATGAATCCATCGAGGTCTGAACCAGTCATCGCGGTAAGTGAACGCGAGATAATTGTTTGCCCGTCAATGTGCGACAGCAGTTTGTGTTGAGAGCCTGAAAATCGTGTGCCGGAGCCAGCAGCCAGAAGAACTCCGAGGGTGGTGCTGTGATTTGCTTCCATTCGTAATAGCCTGCCTGAAATGAAACGGGTTGGCACATTTCTGCGCGGGGTAGCCGTAACAGGGCTTCTCAGTGCATTTCTGTATGTCGGGCCAGCCAGTGCAGTAAGCAATTCTGCCAAAGAAGCTTCGTCGCGCTCTATGCAGATGCCTGGCGAGCGCATCCGCCAGCGCCCGCAAATTGCGATTGACGCTATTCAGGCGCTCAGCCTCATCATGCGTACAGAGAATAAAGAAGACCCTACGTATCTTGATTCTCGTCGTGTTGTTTCTGATGGCGTTGCAAAACGCTTGTCGCTAGATCCGACTGAACTGAACAGAGCGTGGTCGCGTGCGCCACGTGACCATCAGATAGCTGTGTTGTCAGCACTCACGCAACTTGATGTTCCCTATCTCGAAGGCAAAGAGGACTCGTACGTCAAGATGGATTGCTCAGGGTTATTGTGGTTTGCGTGGCGCACTGCCGGCGTCGACATGCCACGCCAAGCTGTGTCACAACTTGATCGTCGTATGCGTGTTGACCGCGAGGATGCAGTTGCAGGAGATGTAACCGGCGAAGGAACTCACGTGCAGATATATCTCGGTACTGGCCTTGCAATGATTCACGCTCCGTTTGGTGGCAAGTTAGTGAAATTTAAAATCATGTCAGCAGAACAAGCTGCACGTGTTGTGTGGACAAACCCCAGCAATATTGCAACGTTTCGTCTGTAGCTGTTAGTGAATTGCGCCGTCGCTGACACCAAGGGGTGAAGCGTTACGCCCTGTGCGAGTAGCGATAATTTCGCCCACAATGGAAACAGCGGTTTCTTCAGGTGTGCGACCGCCAAGGTCTAGGCCGATTGGTGAATGAATACGGGCTAAATCAGCTGTGCTAGTGATTCCGACCTCTGCCATGCGTTCGAGACGCTTTGCATGAGTTTTGCGACTACCCATCACGCCGATGTATCCGACCGATGTAGCAAGTGCGCCTTGAATTGCTGGTACATCAAACTTTGGGTCATGCGTCAAAATGCACACTGCATCACGCGACGATAAGCGGTGACCATTTTCTGTAAACATTGGTGTTGGCCATGTGACTTTGACGTCGTCGGCCATGGGAAAACGACGGCGTGTCGCAAACACTTCACGCGCATCACACACCGTGACGTGATATCCAAGAACTTTTGCAACGCGGGCCAAGGCTGCGGTGAAATCAACTGCACCAAAGATCCACATCAGTGGTGGCGGTGAAAAACTCTCAATGAAGATACGCACTGTTGCTGTATCAATGAGATCTTCTGGGGTTGATTCACCGTGAGGGCCATAATGACGTACCAACGTGCGTCCTGCTTCAAGTTCTCCCAATGCATCACGACCGACGACACGGTCAATGTCTGAGTTGCCGAGCGAGCCGCCAACAATGCCACTAGGCGTGACGACCATGGTTGAGCCGATATGCGGGCCTTCGATGACCGTGACCAATGCAACGGGAGAATTGTCACGAACATGCGCAGAAAAAGTTTGGTACGAACCCATGGTCACCATTCGAGTGGCTGAATGAAGAGGTGAATAATGCCACCACATGTGAGACCGACAGCGAATGCTTCATCATCTGAATAACCAAATGTGACGACACGGCTGGGCTGCTCACCCGAAAGAATTGCCAACGCTTCTGAGACAACAGCGCTTTCTACGCATCCGCCACTGACAGACCCGCTGACTTCACCGTCTTGGTTGACAGCCATTGCTGCGCCAGCGCCGCGTGGACCTGAGCCCTCAATATCAACAACGCGTGCGATCGCAACTCGTTTACCATCGGTTTGCCAGCGATCAATGTCGGTAAGAAGTTCACGCATGATTAATGACCTTAGTGAGTTGTTCGAGGGCATCAAGAGAATGACCCTCCACGAAGTCATCAACATACGGCAGCGCAGCTGCCATTCCTCGGGCGAGAGGGGCATATCCGGGCGTGACTTTCAGTGGGTTTACCCACACAATGCGAAACGCGACACGATGAAGGCGTTCCATTTGTTCGGACAACACGTTGGGATCTCCACGATCCCAACCATCGGACAGCACCACAATGATGGATCCACGGGCCATTCCGCGAACGCCCCATTCGTTGTTGAATAAACGCAAGGTCTCACCAAGACGCGTTCCGCCACTCCAGTCGCGAACATTCTCGCCAGCAGCGCGAAGAGCACGATCAGGATCTTTAGAAGAAAGTTCTCGCGTGATGCGGGTGAGTCGTGTGCCTAATGTGAAGGCCTCAACCCGTTGGCGGCCGGCGACGCCTGCATGAACGAACCGAACAAGCGCCCGTGCGTACGGCTCCATGGATCCACTGATGTCGAGAAGGAACACGATGCGTCGCGGCTTGTCACCTTTTTCTACCCAATGACGTCGCATTGGTTCACCACTTGCAGCAAGAGACGCACGCACGGTTGCGCGCATGTCGGGGCGTTTACCGCGCGAGCGTGTTGGCTTCATGCGCAGTGATGGGCGGGGAGGGCCAGCCATGCGCAATGACTGCATGAAGAGCTGTGCTTGTTGCATCTCATCGTTTGAGTAATCAGCAAAGTCTTTGTCTCGCAATGTCTCAACGCCAGAGAATCGCAGCGTGATGGTTGGTTCGTCAGATGCGTCAGCGTTTCCATCCGCACTGCCTTCGTCTTCAGTATCTAACGCAAGAGTGACTTTTAGTTGTTCCTCGTCATCAGCTTCTACTGATTCTCGATGTTCCCAAAAAACATTGAATGCCTTGTCAAACATTGCAATGTCTTCCGGGCGACGTACCAGGGTGGCACGACCTGCCCAGTAGACAGACTGTCGGTCATCGATGCCGACTAACGACAACGCATTGATGAATGTCAGAACAGAATCAAGTGGCGTCGCAATATCGAGACGGCGAAGAATGCGCGCGAATCCGACAGCTAGCCGGTCAGGGTTTGACTCAACCGTGAAGGAGGCCACGGTCGAATGCCTGTTGTACAACGCCTGCGATTCCGTGATCGCGCACACGACTGTGATCTTCACGATATTTCAGCACCGTGCCAAGTGTGCGTTCAAGAACTGTTTCGTCGATCTCTGTGATGCCAAGTCGGCCAAGCGCTGCTGCCCAGTCAATTGTTTCTGCTACCCCAGGTGGCTTGTACAGGTTGATTGCGCGGAGTGCTTCGACTGCGCCCGCAACTTGACGAGCAAGAACTTCGCTCGCTTCTGGAACCCGCATCCGCACAATTTCGACTTCACGATCAAACGATGGGTGCTCCACCCAGTGATACAGACAACGACGCTTCAATGCATCGTGAACATCGCGGGTGCGGTTTGAGGTGAGAATCACAATAGGTGGGTTGTCAGTGCGAAATGTTC
>CAMDVC010000079.1 GCA_945878785.1 Bifidobacterium breve
TGATCTGGGTAATGCCAGCGGAGGAATCGACACATGGCTCCAAGCCACACACTCATCTTTATTGGCGGAGACCCACCGCACCCCAATGTTCGCCAACACCTTCCTGCCGATGCCTTTGTCATCGCTGCTGATTCCGGTTACGCGCATGCGATCGCAATGGGATTCGTGCCAAGCGAATTAGTCGGCGATATGGATTCGATTACAGCGGTTGATTTATCCGACGCTCGTGATTCAAACATTCTGATTTCTCAGTTTCCTACAGATAAAGATCTCACTGATACCGAAATTGCAATCACATCTGCAATAGCGCGTCAGTCAACGCACATCACTGTTGTGTCGGGAGGTGGTGATCGATTTGATCATGTTCTCGGAATGGTGCACTCGCTTGCATCATGTGCACTCACCGTTGATACAACCTTATTAATAGGCACAGCCCGCGTTTCCTATACGACCTACACCAAAGAATTCCGAATCACCACTCAGCCCGGAGACACCATTTCGCTTATTCCAATTGGCGGTACCGCCACAGTCACCACAACCGGATTGCAGTGGGAACTAGACCACGACACCTTGCAATCATTTTCTTCACGAGGCGTCAGCAATATCGCAACCGGCGAATCAGTCTCAATCAGTGTCACCGATGGCTCACTTGCTGTTATCGAACCATTCTTTATCAACTCTGGTGACATCTCATGAAACTCACACGCATCCTCATCGTCTCGTTCCTTGTGGTCATAACTTCAGCTTGCTCCTCTTCATCATCAAACACTTCAACTGATGCAACCCCTAATGAAGTCACACTGCTTGCCTACGATGCATTCACTCCACAAGAGGGAATCTTTGATGCATTCACCGCGGCCACTGGTGCAAAGGTAAAAGTCGTCACAGGTGGTGACACGGGGACTTTGATATCAAAAGCAATTTTGACAGCGGGAAACCCCGAAGGCGACGTGTTGTGGGGTCTAGACAACACACTGTTGTCTCGTGCGCAAAAAGCTGAACTACTCACAAGTTATGAACCTGTCGATACTGGAGACATTTGTGTCAATTACGACAAACAGTGGTTTGCATCTCGCAACATTGCACCGCCTAAATCTCTCGAAGATTTAGCGAACCCGACATACAAGAATCTTCTTGTCACGCAAGATCCAGTTGCGTCGTCTCCTGGTCTTGGTTTTCTTCTCGGCACCATTGCACATTTTGGTGCAGATAATTGGCAGGGTTATTGGAAGTCACTGAAGGCGAACGGTGTGCATGTTTCACCCGACTGGACAACTGCATACACCATTGATTTTTCCGGTTCATCTGGCAAGGGCAAATACCCGCTTGTTGTTAGTTACGGCTCTAGCCCGCCCGCAGAAGTGTTGTACGCCGAAAAGCCGATCGACACGCCACCCACTGCGGTAATTGAATCCACCTGCTTTCGGCAAACCGAATATGTCGGTGCACTAAAAGGCACTCGCAACCCGAACAATGCGAAATTGCTGATCTCGTATCTCCTCGATGTTCCATTTCAAGAATCAATGCCACTGTCGCTGTTTGTTTTCCCAGTCAACAAGAACGCAACACTGCCTGATTTATTCACCAAGTTCGCTGTGACCCCGAAGAATCCACTAACCCTTGACCCAGCCGACATTGAAAAGAACCGCGATACATGGCTGAACTCATGGAGAGACATCATCCTGTGAGCAAAACAAAGACACTTTTAATTGCCCCCGTGGTATTTATGAGTGTCTTTTTTGTTGCACCGGTAACCAATTCGATCCTTCGCTACTTTCGCTTCTCTGAATTTGGCAATGTCTTGGGCAACCATTCATTGCGCGGTGTTGCGTGGTTCTCAATGTGGCAAGCGCTTATCAGCACACTCTTTACCTTGGTGATCGCACTTCCTGCCACCTGGGCACTATCGCGCTTCACATTCCCTGGGGTACGACTGGTGCGAGGCGTTCTCACGGCCCCCTTTGTATTGCCGGCGGTTGTTGTGGCCGCTGGTGTTCTAGCAATCACCGACTCGCGGGGTGTGGTCCCAGTCATTTGGGCGCATGTGGTTTTCAATATGTCCGTCATTCTTCGCATTGTCGGGCCGCGATGGGCAATGGTGAATCTTCGTCTTGAACATGCTGCTGCCACCCTTGGCGCTCGGCCATCACGCACATTCTCGTTGGTTGTATGGCCCCAGATCTCTGACGCTGTCATCAGTGCAGCCACTTTGGTGTTTATTTTTTGCTTCACATCCTTTGGAGTCATTGCAATCCTGGGTGGCGTATCTCGTAGAACGCTAGAGAGTGAAATATTCACGCAAGCAGTGCGACTAGGTAACACCGAGACCGCTACTGCACTCGCCGTTTTGCAAGCCGTCATTATCTGCACCGTCATTTTCATCGCACGTCAAAGTTCCCGCCCAAATTCAACTTCCCTTCACGTCAGTGCTCCACAGCCACTCCGCACAAAACCGAGACACCGCAACACGCCACTGCTCATCTCCGTCACAGCGGTAGTCATCGTCGCGTCCCCGCTTCTAGCAACCATCTACAGATCACTGGTTGTGAATAATCAATTCTCATTCAGTGCATGGCGCACGATATTTTCTGGTTCGTTGCCGGCCCTGTCTGTCTCTCCACAATTGGTGATCACCACTTCGCTTGTATTCGCCATCATCGCTGCCTGCATCTGCGTGCCACTCGCCCTATTGGTTGTAACTACATCTGCACCACGCGCGTTGTTCTCTCTACCACTCGCAATTTCGGCAGCAACTCTCGGCATCGGCCTCATCATCACCTTCAATACCTCGCCCTACGCATGGCGATCCGAACGTTGGTTCATTCCAGTCATTCACGCAGTCATCGCACTACCGCTTGTGATTCGCGCCTTAGAACCAGCAGTTCGCGCTATCCCCACATCGTTTCGAAATGCTTCAGCCACCCTCGGTGCATCGCCAATCGCAACATGGCGCCACGTTGAACTGCCGCTTCTCAAACCTGCCCTTCTCAGAGCAACAGGCCTATCCATGGCAATTTCGCTCGGAGAATTTGGAGCTACATCGTTCTTATCGCGATCAGGTTCCACCACATTGCCTATAGCAATCGCACAACTACTTGGCAGACCAGGTGTCGCCACTCAACAAGCAGGCTTTGCACTTGCAGCGCTCATGGTGCTCGTCACCGTAGGAGTCATGAGTCGTGCTTAAAGTTTCAAAACTTTCCGTTGTCATCGATAACACCGTCATTATCAATGACATTTCTTTCACAGTGCCTACTGGTGAAACCCTTGCAATTATCGGCCCCTCTGGCATTGGAAAAACCACTCTGCTACATGCCATCTGCGGACTAATCCGCACAACTCACGGCACAGTCCATATTGACAATGTCGACATCACCTCGCTTCCCACCCATAAACGTGGCATTGGCCTTGTCTCTCAAACTGGCGATCTGTTCCCCACTATGACTGTGAGCCAAAACATTGAGTTCGGATTACGCATTTCCAAGATGGCAAAGACCGATCGCGCCGCACGGGTTACGGAACTACTTGAGATGCTCAATCTCGCCCATCTGGCAGAACGAAATGTGGCTGAATTATCGGGAGGAGAAGCCCGCCGCATCGCTCTTGCGCGAGCACTTGCCCCCCGCCCACGAGTCCTTTTGCTCGACGAACCACTCTCCGGGCTCGACCAAACGACCCACGATACGTTGATGACGGACCTGGCTCGAGTTCTGAAACAGACCGCCACCACTGCCCTTTTGGTCACCCACGACCATTCAGAGGCAGATTTTCTTGCAGATACCACCTTCGTATTCCCCCATAAATAGTGTCCTAAAACTCAATAAAACATTGGTTTTGGGGCCAATAATCATCTGCCATGCATCTGAAATTAACTTTGATGCTGAGCCTTTCATCCCCCACAGGCACCATTCACCAAACTGAAGAACTCCCCACGAACCACATAAGTGACCTTTGCCCGAGTGACAAAAAAAGTCAATGGATATCCACGGTTTGAGTGCTCAGATGGAATAAGTTTTCGCTTATGAAGAAACGTGAACTCATCCAAGCAGTAGCCATTCACACCGATGTCGATAATAAGACAGCGGCCAAAATGGTTGAAGGAACAATCGACGTCATCCTTGCGAACGTCGCCAAAGGCGAGATTGTAAATATCTCAGGCTTTGCGAAATTTGCAAAGATCAAGCGTCCAGCCCGTATGGGTCGTAACCCAGCCACAGGCGAAACTATCCGCATCAAGGCAAAAACAGTTGCCAAGATCACCGCACTCAAGGGCTTCAAGGACATCGCACTCGGTGTCACTGCAGCACCAAAGGTGAACACAGTCAAGCGCGCAGTTGCACCAGCACCTGCGAAGAAGGTTGTGAAGAAGGCAGCTCCTGCAAAGAAGAAGCCAGTTGCTAAGAAAGCAGCCAAGAAGGTTGTGAAGAAGGCAGTTGCTAAGAAAACTGTTAAAAAGACAGTGAAGAAGGCAGCAGTAAAGCGCCGTTAACTCTTACGCAGGTCTCGTACCTGTGAATTGAAAACATCGAACAAAAGGTTCGGTTTGTTACGAAAGTGACAGGCCGAACCTTTTGTCATTGTTGGGAAAAGTTTTGCCATTCTTCTTCAGTCCAATGTTGGCGCAGTTCTGTTGTCACAAAATCAGTGACCCACCGCACCATGTCAATCCACGGCAACTCTGCTGACATCACTTCAGTAAAGGCCATGCCTTGCAGAAGCAAAGATGCATCATCAATGCCCATTTCTATTGGTTCACCTTCAGCAGGCGCAACAAGTCGAGCTTCCAGTTCAATGATGTGTTCCGTATTCCACATTGTGCTTGTCTCAGCGTCAAACATTTGGTCAAGCATGATGCCCAAAATCTGTGACATCGCCATCACTGCTTCAGGTTCAAGATGAATTGTGCGTGCTTCTATCACTGTGCGCTCTATCTGTTAGTCGTGAATTGCCAAGTTTACTGAACGAGCGTGGTTGTATCGCCACCACATTGCAGAGCCAACAACTATCGGAGAGAACCACGTGAGGAATCGGTAGAGAAGTGTCATTCCGGTCGCATCAACAGTGCTCACTCCGGCTCTTTCCAGCAAAACAATTAGTCCGACTTCGACTAATCCTGTTCCGCCTGGAATGGGAGACAATGCGATTACAACACGCACGAGTGAAAAAGCAACAAGGGCCTCTCGAAAAGTAAGCCCTTCCACATTGAACACAACAGACGAAGTCCACATACATGTAAAGCCAGCAGCCAAGGTGCTTACAGACGCTGTAAAGATCATCGCCCACCTCTTTCGCAACAACCGCACCAAGTCGTCACGCATTTCAATAGAAAAAGCCAACGGCTGCGTGCGCTCTACCACTACTCGCGCTTTGGAAAACCGAAGCGGAATCTTGCGTAATAAGAACGAACGTAGTGCACCAGTAAAGCGTCCTACGGCTGAGAACAGTGTCGAAGACCTCAAGGCCAGCCACCAGAATATGATCGACACAATGATGAGCGGCACGCCCACTGCAACAGCCAATGTTTGCTCGGTTGTCGCCGTTCCACGAAGCGCAGGACCAATCAGTAATAAACTTGGAAGACCCCATGTTGTGAATGACGGAACTACTGCTGTCGCAATGATTGAAGACGCAATAGTGAGATGAGTTATTCCCCAGGTTGTGAACATATGAATACGCATCCCAGTACCCACTGCTCCACCACCAAGAACAATTCCGTAGCCAGCCGCGAGAGCAGATTGATCAGTCATGATTGCTTGGCGTAACTTCACTCCCGGGCAACAGGCAGACAGAAAAAA
>CAMDVC010000080.1 GCA_945878785.1 Bifidobacterium breve
AACACAACCCATGTTGCACCACGGGAACTGGTTGAACCGCTGGTGCAAATGCTGTCACCGTTATGTCCACACCTTGCCGACGAACTGTGGTTTCGTCTCGGCCACGACACCACAGTCACATATGTTCCCTTCCCCGTTGCAGACCCTGCGCTTCTCGTGCAAGACAGCATCGAAGTACCTGTACAGGTGAACGGAAAAGTACGTGCTCGCATTCAGATGTCTCCCGAAGCAACAGAGGCTGAACATTTAGCAGCCGCAATGTCGCTCGATGCAATTATCTCGGCCCTCGATGGCCGGACTCCTTTGAAGACAATCGTGGTCCCTGGCCGAACTGTCAACATTGTTGTCAAGTAATCGGCAAGAATACAGATATGGCTATTAGCGAAGTTGAGATGGCCGTGCCTGCTAAAAAAACCATTGCGTTGGTGGCACACGACAATATGAAGGACGAGTTGCTCGAGTGGGTATCAGCCCACAAAGACGAACTGGCTCATCACACTCTTATCGGAACCGGCACAACAGGCCGCCTCGTGAACGAACAGACTGGCCTTGCAGTCGAACGACTCCGCAGTGGACCACTCGGTGGTGACCAACAGATTGGCGCCCGTATTTCTGAAGGAGAAGTGGACGTTCTTTTGTTCTTCTGGGACCCGCTCGAGCCTCAGCCACACGATCCTGACATCAAAGCCCTCCTACGTATTGCCGTTGTCTGGAACATCCCCGTTGCATGCAACAGAGCATCAGCCGATTTCATCATGTCGTCTCCACACATGAACATCGCCTACGTGCGACGAGTCCCTTCACACGATCGCTAACACATGAAAACTTTTTTTCAAGTCGTCTGTGTCAGTCTCGGTCTCGGCTTCATTTGGCCACAGGTGTGGCGAGCCGTACGCCATGACACCTCACATGGCATCTCGCCTTTCGGTGTCATGCACGCCATTATTGGATCTGCTTTGTGGTTCACGTATGGAGTTCTCGAAAAAGACATCGCCATCTGGTTTACGAATATTTCATTTATTGTCGCGCAATCCATCATCACCCTGGTGATCTATAGACATGGGAAAATTCAACGAAACATTCTCATTCAAATTGGGATCGCCCTAATGGTCATTGCTGTTGTTCTCACTCAGATGTCATCCACACCAATTGGTTTTATAGCCATTGCAGTGAGTGGAAGTTCAATTGTCCCCCAACTAATTCACGTGGTTCGTACCGAAAACCTTCATGGCATTTCTATCTCAAGCTATCTCATCACAATTGTGAACTGTTCGTCTTGGTTGATTTATGGATTCGTCGTAGATGACTTTATGATCTCAGCCCAAAATTTTTTCGCAATACCAATCATCGTGTACATAACAGTTCGAGCAATGCAATGGCGATCTGCGAATCCTGATTACGTAGCGACTACCGCTTAACGCAAATACTTAGCCGTTGCAGCAATGGCCGCAACATCAGGAGCACCGCGCTCGAACATAATCAGTCGAGTCACACCTTCTGCCACCAACTCCTTTTGAAATGGATGCTCAGCATCTGCGTATTCGGGCTTGAACCACGACCACACAGACAAATCAAAATCAGATCGGTTACCGCTGGCATCGCGTGCAGCGGCAAGCAACGCAGCACGTTCTGGGTGATTGAAACGAGTGTTGACGCCATCGGTCATCTGTCCCGAAATTACCGCCAACGCCAAGCTGTTCACACCCACGATGATTGGCGGTTGTTTCACTGGTCGAGGAAAACCCACAAACCGTTCATCACGGTTCGTGTCCCAAATCGATCGCATGGTGTCCACTACTTCAACCAGTCGATTGTGCCGATCCGCCATCTTTGGCAACAACGAAATACCAAGAGCATCTTGCTCTGCACTGAAGTTGGTGTTCGGTGCTGCTCCGGCCCCGATACCTAATATCAAACGATTACCGGAGATTTGTTGAATTGATGAGACGATGTTTGCTAGCAACCCTGGTTCACGATTCATCACGTTTGTCACCAACGTGCCAAGACCAATTGTTGAGGTTGTTGTTGCCCACGCCGTAAGGCTCGTGAAACATTCCATCATGGAATCAGAACCAAATGCAGCCCCAGAAAAATGGTCAAGGTTCCATAAGGTTCTGAACCCAGCTTCTTCGGCAGCAATACCAGCGTCACGCAGCAGCGGCCACGGCGCAGACCCCTGATTCAACTGCAGGTCAATAATCATTTCACCCACCTCAGAGAAGTCATGGTGTGCAATTTATTTACCTCATCAGCAATCCATCGTGAGTCCGCATTGCTCGCAAGCGCTCGCAGGCTTCCTTGCATCCAGTGTCGATGCATCAACGTGTCATATATGCCAGGAAGATCCTCCAATGTCACTTTTGATGGGTCATCAGGAGCCATTGCAATCAATGGTCTTCCATCTCCCTCATGATCAATCGATGTCACATGATTTACCTGCGACAACAATTCGATTTCATCCGCGCGCGGCGAGTGACCCATTTGCATAATTGCAGCCCACACTGATTCGTTCGTGATATCAGCAGCAGTTATGCCCGAGGGATGAGTGCCATCAAGAATGGCAAGTGCTCCACGAACAGCTGCGTCACCTACTTGATGCATCACGGCCTCATATGCCCGCAGTTCTGGCGCAGTCTCTACAAAAACTGGCGTGCCATCTTCTTCGTAATCAACTACGGAACCGTGAGGAGCAGTCACAAGGGCTTCCAATAGCTTGATCACGCCGAGCAAACGCACGTTGTCATCAGTGGACCCAAATTCATCCATTGCAAAACCATGCATGGCAATGCGCATGCGTTGTGGTGTTGCATCCCAATACAACCCGGTCAACCGACCTTCAAGAACAGCTAAATCACCAGATTCAGAAGCGACCATATCGGCAAGATCTGCGATGGTGGACCCCGTCCACCCAAGGTCGACGACTATGTGATGACCAGCCATGAGCACCTCATGAGACTGTAAATACTTCAACAACCGTGCACGAAGTGATTTGCAAGCAGAAAGAACCAACTCTGTATTTTCCAAAACAATGTCACGAGCAGTCGATGCATCAATCGGTGCGTCGCGATCTAATTGCGAGTCCAGAGCGCAACCAACGCGACGTTCCAAGCGCGAAACTGTCAACACTTCATCATCACCCACGAAGCGTCCAACATTGTCTCGCGTCAACTCAGATAAACATGCACGCCACACAACTGACCGTGAAAAGGCCGTATATGTTGCTTCAGGGAGTTCCCATCCGCGTGACCGCAACGTGTTCCACACCTGATGCGCCAAGTACCCATCACGAGCCGCGAAATGCACTCCAGCAACGGATCGATGCCCAACAACGAAATGTGCATCAATTACTTGGGCTGCCACAATCATGGCGACCAATCCCCCACCAACAACCTCTGCTACATCCCAATGTGTGTCATCCATTGCATTGCGATACTGAGCTTCAATTCGTGAGAGTGGCAGCACAGTTGGCGTGGTATTGATCATGTCGCGATGAGATGTACGCATTGTGTCGCGTACATACGTTGCTATTCCGAGTGAAGTTGGCACCTCTCCATCTGCGCGAGCATCATCACCCACATGCAAAACCGAACCTGCAGGAACATTGAGAGCCGATAAGACCACCGGCCACAATATGCCGTTATGTTTCATTCCGCCATGTTCACAACTGACAAAAATGTCCGTCTCTGTCATCCATGAATACCCTGCACGATGTGCCATCTGCGTTAAGTGCGCAGCTGGCATGTAGTTATCACTGACGATCACTACCTTCATTCCACGTGATCTTGCTACCTGGGTAATTGCTGCACCAAATGGCACCGCCTCCACCAGCATTAGTTCTGTTTCCCTTTCAAGGGCCATTACCATGTCACGATCGGGAAGGTTCAAAGCCAGCCCTATAGCAAGTTGAAGCCCTATCTCATCAAAAGTGACATCACGATATTCATTCTTGCTTGCTGCGTTATGTCGTGCGCGCTGTTCAGCTTCCACGCGGGCAACTGCAAATCCTCGCCAAAAATCACCACGCGCTGCAATGAGGTCTCGTTCCATCACCGCAAACACATGCGTTGGTTGAGCTACGGACCGTGTTATCAGCGTGTCAAAGAAGTCAATACTGAGAACAGATGCTTGCGGATGCTCATCGAGAACTTGCTCGGCGGAGAGCTGCACGGTCATTTGCCAATAGTACGACGAACAGCCCCAACCACAGCGCGAATGCCATGGCCGGGATGACGCACACTACGAGCAATACGGCGCGATAGTCGTTGCAACTTGATGATCTCGGCTGTTCGATTGGCGATGTGCTCTATGTCGACATGAACCATGGGGGTATTGATTTGTGGCTCCCTAGTCAACACTTCAGATGCTGCAGTAATGGAAAGTTCACCTTTATTGACACCATTAACAGCTGCTTCTTTCAACCATCGATCCTGTAGTTGCAACTTGACGTCGCGATGCAAGTCTTCACCGATTGTGATCGAGTTACCAGAGGCTGAATCACTCTCAGCCGTTCTTGTGTGATAGCGCGCAAGCCGCTCGGGTACAAATACAAACTCACCAGCGGATACAGCACGTAAGTTAAATTCCCAATCCCCCAACACCGGTAATGACGCATCAAAACTGCCGACTGTCGTAATGAGACTGCGACGAAACACGGCTGCGATTGGAGGGAACGTATTTCCACCAATCATTCCGCGATACGTAAGCCGACCCCGCGACAATGGGAAATTTTCGTGCGATACGGGCCATACAGTGCCACCTCGAAAGGTTTCATAAATACGGGTCACGCCTGTTACCACTGCAACCGCATTTGGAGAACTGCGTAATGCCGTAACCGCAACTTCTAAGAAGCGTGCATCCCAGGAATCGTCATCATCGTGAATTACGAAGAATTCTGAATCTGAATCAGCGAGACCGCGATTCGACGCTTCTTCCATCCCTACACGCTCGGAGAGATGAATGATGCGAATGGATCCGCTCGGTGTTGCATTCATTGCTGTACGCATGACTGCGTCGACTCCAGCCGGTTCGCCACCATTATTCACAATAACCAATTCCCAATCGGTGAATTTTTGTAACTGCACACTGGCGACAGCTCTCGCAAGCAGTACCGGACGTTCATACGTCCTCATTACAACAGTGATCTTTGTCATCTTGTGGAGCTGAGGGGAATTGAACCCCTGACCTCTTGCATGCCATGCAAGCGCTCTGCCAACTGAGCTACAGCCCCTAAATTCTTCAACATTTCTGCTGATTTAGGTCAAGAGCCAATCTATCAGAATCAAAAGGATGGGCTCTAAATTCAACGGCCCAGATGCGTCACCGAGGTAACCTGTTCCGTGCTCCCACTTAATTCACTTGGAGTTTTGACAGTCGTTGCATACGGCACATGGTTTTATGGTTTCGGAGTTCTCTTCACCGACCTGTCCGATTTTCATGGCGTGTCGGCGAGCACGCTGGGCATCACATTTGGAATTGCACAGTTAATTTCAGGAATCGGCGCCGTTGCCACGGGGAGACGACTCGACGTGTTCGGGCCCCGAGCAGTTCTGGGGATACTTGGTCCGGTCGGTGCAACATTTTACTTCGCAAGTTCGTATGCCACAGGCACATTATTTCTCGCAATGTACTCACTTGGTGGCGGACTAATAGGTGCAGCTGGTTTTTACT
>CAMDVC010000081.1 GCA_945878785.1 Bifidobacterium breve
CTGCCAGGGGTTTGCGGAGCAAACTCATATGGCGGAGAGGGTGGGATTTGAACCCACGGTCCGCTTTAAGACGGACAACGCCTTAGCAGGGCGCCCCATTCGGCCACTCTGGCACCTCTCCTGGGAAGGCTTGAAGTGTACCTGCGCGCACGCCCGTGCAACTCCCCGATTCTCGACCCCCGCATTCTCCTTGCTCTTTGTTAAATAACGATTTCGAGTGAATTCGGCATGATTTATGGCGAGTAAGGTTTTTTCATCGGCGCTGCGTGCAGTGCCTCAAACCCAGGGAGACCAAATACATGAAGAAAATGTGGAAACTGGCTGCAATTGCAGCAACCGCGTCACTTCTCGTCGCAGCATGCGGCGGAAGCGATTCATCATCAGACACAACCGCTGCACCAGCCGCAACAGACGTAAAAGTTGCTGTTGTGTACCTCGGTACTGCTGAGGATAAGGGCTGGACATACCAGCACGAACAAGGCATCTTGCAGCTTGAAAAAGATCTCGGTGTTGAAGTAAAGCGCATTGAGAATATTGCGGACAACGCAGATTCTGAAAAGACTTTCGAACAACTTGCATCAGAGGGTTACAACGTCATCTACGCCACCTCATTTGGTTACGGCTCGCCAATGGCAAACGTTGCAGTGAAGTACCCAGACGTGTGCTTCCAGTGGGCAACAGGTGCAAAGTTCCTTCTTACTAAAGACGGTGGCGGCGCATTTGCTGACTTCGCAGCTTTGCCAGCAAACCTTGGTACGTACTTTGGTGCAGCTGAAGAAGCTCGTTACCTCAGTGGTATCGCAGCAGGTAAGGCAACAAAGAACAACAAGCTTGGCTATGTTGCTGCATTCCCAATTCCAGAAGTAATTCGCGGAATCAATGCATTCACATTGGGTGCACAGTCAGTAAATCCAAAAGCAACTGTTCAAGTTTCATGGACAAAGACATGGTTCGACCCAACAATCGAGAAGCAGGCTGCAGAGTCACTTCTTGATGCAGGCGTTGACGTACTTGCTCAGCACCAAGACACCACTGCTGCCGGCGTTGCGGCAGAGGCAAAGGGCGCCAAGTGGGTTGGTTACAACAGTGACGTTAAAGAAGCAGCACCTACTGCTTGGCTCACAGCACCAACATGGAACTGGGGTCCTTACTACTCAAAGACCTCAAAGGCAGTTGCCGACGGCACATGCCCAACAGATGAGTACTACGGATCAATGGCAGACGGCATGGTCACACTTGCTTCATTCGGTGATTCAGTTGATGCAGATACACAAGCATCAATCACTGCAAAAGGTGAAGAAATCATTGCTGGAACATTTGCTCCATTCACAGGACCAATCAGCGACCAAGACGGAAAAGAAGTTATTGCAGCTGGAGTAAAGGCCGAACTCGGCGCACTCCTCAGCATGAGCTACTTCGTTAAGGGTGTTATCGGTTCCGCTAAGGGCTGATCTCACAAATGACTAACGCCTCTCACGAGGTGGCGAAGGGGCCGCATCACGCAAGTGGTGCGGCCCCTAGCGCACTCTCGGCGTACTCCCTTGTTAAACGCTTTCCCGGTGTTCTTGCTAACAATTCCGTTGACTTTGACGTTCTTCCTGGCGAAGTACACACACTCCTTGGTGAAAACGGCGCGGGAAAAAGCACACTTGCTGCAATGTTGTGCGGCCTGTACCAACCAGATTCTGGCCACATCACGCGTAATGGTGAACGTATTGCATTGTCGTCTCCACGCGCAGGCCTTCAACACGGTATTGCTATGGTCCACCAACACTTTCGCTTGGTGGAACGTTTCACTGTTGCTGAAAACGTCATTCTTGGAAGTCGCGATCTTTCCTACAAATTGAATCGCTCCGAACTTGAAGACAAAGTTGCGGCCGTTGCAGAGTCATATGGTTTGCCAATTGACCCAGGTGCAACTGTCGCAGACCTTTCAGTTGGCCAACGTCAGCGCGTAGAAATCGTAAAGGCGCTGTATCAGGGCGCAGAGATTCTGTTGCTCGACGAACCAACTGCAGTATTAGTCCCTGCTGAAGTGGAGAAACTTTTTGAGAACGTTCACGCCATGACTCAGGCCGGAAAATCGATTGTCTTCATCAGTCACAAACTTGGTGAAGTAGTAGAGATCTCAGATCGCGTCACTGTATTGCGTAATGGTCGCGTCACCGGACATGTGTCGGGTCGCGGCACTACCGACACCAAAGAATTGGCTCGCCTCATGGTGGGCAGAGACATCGAACTAACAACACAACGCGCATCACATGCAACTGGTCATGAGATTCTTCAAATTCGTGATTTATCGCTTACGGTCGGCGGCGTCAGTGTGCTGTCAGATATTTCTTTCAACGTGCACGCAGGTGAGATGGTGGGCATCGCAGGTGTAGCCGGTAACGGCCAACGTGAACTTGCTGACACTATTGCGGGTCTCATCTCTCCCACCAGTGGTTCAATAGCTATCTCTGGCTCAATGACAACTGATCGTGGACCAATTCATGCACGTGAACTTGGTTTGGCCTATGTGCCCGAAGATCGTTTAGGTATGGGTCTTGTGCCATCAATGTCAATTCTTGACAACTTGTTGCTTACTCGAGACCGTCGTGTTGTCGTTGATCGCACAACCGTGCGACCAGAGGCCACGCGCCTGATTGAACAATTTGAAATCAAAGCAAACGGACCAGACCACATGGCTCGCAAACTCTCTGGTGGAAACGCTCAGAAAGTTCTTCTTGCCCGTGAATTGTCTGGTGGCCGAACCGCAACAAAATTACTTGTGGTGTGCTCGCCTACTCGCGGACTTGATGTTGGCGCTATCGAAACTGTGCGTGCACTACTTGATGATGCGCGCAGTGCCGGGCAAGCAATTCTGTTGATTTCAGAAGACCTCGATGAAGTGATGTCATTATCTGACCGAATCTTCGTTCTGTATCGTGGAAGTGTCGTTCATGAGACACCTGGCGAATCAGCAGAACTCGCAACCGTCGGTGCAGCAATGGCCGGACTTACGCCAGAAGACAAATCGTAATGCGCTCCCCAATTCGTATAGTGTTTGAGCAACGCAACGAGACAGCAAAACACCTTTCAGTTCTTGTGCCCCTTCTTTCGGTAGTTGCTGCACTTGTGGCTGGTGCCTTGTTCTTACTTGCAACCGGTTACTCACCCATTGAGACATATTCCAACATGTTGAGTGACGGCTTCACATCATCACGCGGCATGACTGACACTCTTGGTTTATCCACGGTGTTGATCTGTACTGGCATCTCTGCCGCTTTTGCATTTCAAATGAACCTCTACAACATCGGTGGAGAAGGTCAGTTGTATTTGGGAATGATTGGTGGCGCATGGGCTGGTCTCGCACTTGGCGATCAGTTGCCAACGTTCGTCATGATCCCAGTTGTGCTTCTCGTCGGCTCACTTGCGGGAGCATCATGGATTCTTCTTCCTGCATTTGTACGTTCTCGTTTGGGAACAAGCGAAATTGTGACCACATTGCTATTGACATACATCGCAGCCAGTTTGGTAAAGCATTTCGTGTACACACCGGGAAGCTTCTTTGTTACCAAGAACTCCGCATTCCCTCAAGGACGTTTAGTGCCTGACTCGGCCTCCTTGTCGGGAATTGGAGACACCTCTCTCTACCCCACTTTTTTCTTAGTCATTCTGATAGCACTCGCGCTGTTCTGGGTAGTGAAGAAGACTGAATACGGATATCGCATTCAAGTGATCTCTGATTCGCCACGTGCGGCACATTACGCAGGCATCAACGCCAATCGCACCACGATGTCAGTGATGCTTATCTCTGGTGCACTGTCTGGTCTTGGCGGCGCTGTTCTTATCGTCGGGCCCTTCGGTCGACTTGATCCAGGAATCATCTTGCTCGGTTACGGCTATGCAGGAATTGTTATTGCAGCACTTGCTCGCAACAACTTCTCAGCAATCATCGTCAGCGGCATTCTGTTTGCTGGTCTTCGTTCAGGCGGAGACAAATTGCAGATCTCTACCGACACACCAATTCATATTGGGGTCATGTTGCAAGGCGCAATCTTGCTTTTCGCACTTGGCGGTGAGGCCTTTCGGCGATATCACATCCATGCCGTACGCACGGAGAGGGCCACACAATGAACGGAAACATTTGGGTCTTAACCTCTGCTGACTCAGTGGCCATTGCCACCACACTTATTCTCGCTGCGTTAGGTGCTCTCTTCACAGAGCGCGCTGGTGTTTTGAACTTGGGAATTGAAGGAATTTTGCTGACATCAGCAATCTCATCTTTCCTCGTTGCTGATTCCTCAGGAAGTATTTGGCTTGGTCTCATTGTCGGTTCGCTCGTAGGTGCATTACTTGCAGGCATTCATGCCGTGCTTTCTGTTGTTCTACGCGCGAACCAAATTGTTGCTGGTCTTGCATTAGTAATTTTCGGTACTGGTCTTGCCAACTTCCTTGGAAAGCCTGCTGAAGGAAAAACAGTTACCACCCTTATCAAGCCTCTGTCATTTGGACCACTGTCTGATATTCCATTTGTCGGACCAATTGTGTTTCGACAGGACCCAATTACATATGCATCAATTGTGATTGCAGTTTTGGCTTCGTTGTATTTGTTCCGCAGTCGTCCAGGTTTGGAGTTGCGTGCTACTGGCGATGACCCAGCAACTGTTGATGCACAAGGTTTGTCGGTTGCATCCATTCGCCTTCGCTACACACTGTTCGGCGGTTTGCTTGTTGGTCTCGGGGGGTCATGGCTGATGCTCGCGCAAAGCGCAGCATGGCATCAGGCAGCAACGACAAACGGTGTTGGCTGGATTGCATTAGCTCTCGTGGTGTTTGCCGGATGGCGCCCGATACGTTTGATTTTCGGTGCAATATTGTTCGGATTCACCTTGCAATTGCCGTTCACATTGCAGGCTGAACAAATCACGTTCATTCCATCTGCGCTGATGCAAATGCTTCCCTACTTGGCAACGTTGATTGCACTGATTGCATTAAGTCGGCCAAGTACACGCAGCAAACTAGGAGCTCCCAAATCTTTGGGAATCCCGTTTGTGCGTGACGAGCGCTGACGAATTTTTCTGGCGGAACGGAAAGGATTTGAACCTTCGGGGCTATTAACCCTCTTGTTTTCAAGACAAGTGCATTAGGCCGCTCTGCCACCGTTCCGCCTGACACGCTATCGGACGAGAACCCCGAGTTAGTTGCGAATTTGGGTGCGCAAATGGGCAACCCAGTCGTCGGCATCTTGCCAACGGGCGTCAGCATGTTCCCGCGCCGAGTGCGCCTGGTCTCCCGCTGCGGGGTACGAGCCCAGAAATTTCACGCCGCCCTGCTTGGTGTGCAGGTCGCGCAATACGTCTGCCATTAGTTCGTCGCCCACGTGGCCGTCGGCATAAATAATGAAGCAGTAGTCACCAAGGCCGCCAGCTTTTGTGGGGCGCGATGACAGAAGCGACAAGTTAATGCGACGTGCTGCGAATTCTTGCAAAATCGAAATCAGGCTGCCCGGTTCGTCGGCACGCTGAAATACAACGATGCCTGTTTTGTCATGACCCGTTGGTTGTGGAATGCC
>CAMDVC010000082.1 GCA_945878785.1 Bifidobacterium breve
GTCAGCAACAGATACATCGCGTGTCGGACTTGCAATGACACCGAACCGATTGTTGGCAGTAGATGCACCGATAACCGTGCCATGCGCCCCGAACAATGTCACTGCCACAGTGGCCAGTAAGAGTTCGGTTGTTTCATGGGAAGAGGTTGTTGCCGATAACGGTTCTGCGGTGACTTCGTATACCGCTACAGCAAGTCCTGGTGGGAGAACGTGTTCGACAACTTCTGGTACGACATGCACAATCACAGGCCTTGTGAACAACACTTCCCATTCAATTTCTGTGGTCGCAAATAATACAATGGGGCCAGGAGCGGCATCCGCTGCAGTCACCGTTCTGCCGGTTGGCATACCCGGTGCAGTAACGGTTGTAGTTGCTGCACCGCAAACGAATGCTCTAAAAGTTTCGTGGACACAAACCGAGGGTGATGCCGTCGGTATTACTTACGTAGCAACCGCAAGCCCAGGGGGAAGCACGTGTTCTTCCACAGAAATGGCGATGACATCGTGCACAATTTCCGGTCTCATAAACGGCGCTCAGTACATGGTGTCAGTTGTTGGAACAAATGTTTATGGCGCTGGTATCGCGACCACACTTCAGTCTCCCGCACGTCCCGGTTTCACAGTAAAAAAGTCCGTGGTGAAGAGGGGTTCGAATACTTCCTTGTCGTGGCTTGTTTCGTCAATCTCGACGGGTGCGAAGAAGTGGGGTGAGTCTGGCCCATGTTCCATTGTCGGCACAAAACTGAAGGCTCCTAAGGGATCTACTTCATGTGTTGTCGTTCTAAAAGTGGCAAAAACAAGGAAATATCCGGCAATGTCCACACGAGTTCGTATCGCAGTGGAATAGCACATCGCTAGATTGTGTTGTCATAAAAGAGAAAAGAACGGAAACGCATCATGGCTACCATCACACTTACTGAAGAAACTTTTGAAGCCACCGTGCTTGGCGAAGGAATCACAATCATCGATTTCTGGGCTGAATGGTGTGGTCCATGCAAAATGTTCGGACCAGTTTTCGAAAAAGCTTCGGAAGGTCACCCAAACATAAAGTTTGCAAAAGTAGACACTGAAGCAGAACAAGGGCTAGCAGCTGCTTTGCACATTCAGTCGATTCCAACTCTCATGTTATTTCGTGACGGAATCATGTTGTTCAACCAAGCAGGCGCACTACCTGCGCACTCTTTAGAGCAAATACTCACTTCAGCAGAAGAACTCAACATGGATGAAGTTCGTGCTGAAATTGAGATGCTTGAAAAAGACAACCAAAAGTAATTAGGTTCCCCACATGGGGGCCTTTGATCATGTGCATGTGTCTCGCGTGCGATGTATTGGTTCAATTGGGGCAATTTTTGTTACCGCGTGTGCGTACTTGGCGGTACCAACTCCCATGCGTGTTCGCGCAAATGTTTCAATTTCTGCAATAGACCCGACCGGACGTATTGCCGCAGGCGACAAACACACATGCGCAATTGCTCTTAACAACATCATTTGGTGTTGGGGCGATAATCAGTTCAGTCAACTTGGGTCCGCCGTTTTTCCAGATACAGAATCACTTGTTCCGATTCAAACAACTTCTCTGCCAGGTTCACGCATTGCGCATCGCATAGCGGCCGGCGCAAACCACACATGTGTGTTAGCAACCGATGGCACCGTGTGGTGCTGGGGACAAAATGGAAATGGAAATCTTGGCGATGGCTCATTTCTAAACCAGGGAGATCCAGTTCAAGTTGTCTTAGACGGAACTGCGACCATGATTGCTGCTGGTGGTTCTACAACGTGCGCTGCCCTATCTGACAACAGTTTGAAATGTTGGGGAAAGGGCAGCTCTGGCCAAATAGGAAACGGTGCAGCGTTGCTATCGAATGGGACGCCGGTGTCTACGTCTTTAGTTCCCGATTCGTTCACCGTGGCACATATTGAAATTGGTACTACGCATTCGTGTGCGATTTCCGTGGCAGGTGCTGCATGGTGCTGGGGACAATCCACCTTTGGACGGCTTGGCACCACAGCGTCATCTAACGCTGTAACGCCTACTGCCACTGCATCATTGGGTGGCACGGCATCGAAAGTAGCAGCAGGTGGTACGCACACGTGCGCATTGTTAACCAATGAAACTATCTCTTGTTTTGGTAACAACAACATGGGTCAACTGGGCCAAGCGTTAGCTACAGCATCAAGTTCCACGCCAACCCTGGTAACTCTTGCAGCAGCAGCCACTCACGTAACAGCGGGTAGTCAATTCACGTGCACATTACTGTCAACTGCTGTGGTCCATTGCTTCGGTGACAATGCAAGTGGTCAATTGGGATCAGGTTCGTCTGGTGCTGCCCGTGAATCTCCTGGAGCAGTCACTGGTCTTACAGGCACGGTGGTTGATGTCGTGGCGGGCGCTAGTCATGCGTGCGCGGTGATGTCAACAGGCCAAGTGCGTTGCTGGGGAAAAAATGACTTGGGGCAATTAGGGATTAGTACACAAACTGATTCCACAATAGGAACTGCAATTGCAACTCTTAATGTGGTGCCCACCACGACAACAACAACGACAACGACAACAACAACGCCCACGACAACAACCACGACAACCGTTGCACCAACGACTACGACTGCTGGCTCAACAACATCCAGCATGGTCGCAACATCGACCACCACAACGGTTGCGCCGGTGGCGGTAGCGGTAGTCAATGCAGCGCCAAAAGTAGTGCCACTGATTCACCCAATGGCGATGCGGCGAGGGTCGAAGGTGAGTGCTGCGAAATTGGCGGCATCTGTATCGATGACCATTCCGAAGCGGTCAGTGGGCACGATGCGCATCAGCATTACGAAAGGCAAGCAGTACTGCGCTTTTGTTGGCACGAGCCTGAAGGCCGTGCGTGCGGGAAAGTGCACAATCGTGGTCATTTTCCTCCCGAAAAAGGGACGGTCAGTTTTACGAAGCAACACACTGACTGTGAAGTCATAATAGAAATCGGCCAACCTGAAAGAGGATAGATTGCGACGATGCATCCGTTAGGAAAACTGACATCGCGTCAGCGAATTATCCAAGCAGCTCAGCAAGAACTGTTGCATTCCGGCACTTCTGGTTTACGCATGGAAGTGGTGGCACAAAAAGCTGAAGTATCAGTGCCACTGATCTACAAGTACTACGGCAACCGCGATGGCTTACTGACCGAAGTGCTGAGTCAGCTCTATGACGGTGATAGCTACCAAAAACTCTCTGCTTATGCAGACGTCTTTCATGAAATGCAAAATCCTTCAGTTGATGACATCGCTGTTTTATTCGCCACAGTTCAGCAGGAATTTCGAATGCCTGGCCGCTGGCAAAGATTGCAGATACTTGCAGCTTCTGTTGAACTTCCTGAACTGCAATCTCGACTGGCTGAAATTCATTTTGAGCATCAAAAACAAGTGATCAGCTTTCTTACAGTTGCATTGGAAGCGGTGGTCTCCCGGCAACCAGGACATACGGAAGAATCAATTCGTGCAGCCGTGTCGCTTGCCCCGCCGTTGGCCTCGTTGATCATGACTCAATCATTTGGGTCAGTTCTTGATGACCTCATCGATGTAGAGGATAGAGAAGCGGCTAGTGAGGAAATGAAAGTACTTCTTCGTCTGATTATCGAATCTGTTATTACAGCAGGTGCAGAAACAACCGTAGACTCTCCACATGGAAGTTGAAATGATTGTTGAGATTCCGCAAGGTTCTCGCAACAAATACGAAATGAATCACATCACCGGAGATATTTGGCTTGACCGCACGCTGTTCACTGCAACGCAATATCCGCTTGATTACGGATTCTTTCCAGGCACTCACGGTGAAGACGGCGACCCGCTTGATGCATTGGTGTGGCTGAGCCAGCCAACATTTCCCGGTTGCCATGTATGGGTACGTCCTGTTGCGGTGTTCTGGATGACAGACGAAAAAGGGCCCGACGCGAAAGTGCTGTGCGTGTCATCGCATGACTCACGCATGAATCAATATGTTGATATTGGTGATTTGCCCGAGCACCTACTCGACGAAGTGGGCAACTTCTTTGAGGTGTACAAGCTTCTTGAACCGAACAAAGACACCACCGTGAAGGGTTGGGAAGGCCGTCAGGCTGCCGAAACAGAAATCCTTGCCGCCATCGAACGACTGGCCCATCTCGAGCATTAGGCGCCTGCTCGCCTCAGAAGCTTTTTGTGACGACTGTCACGCCACTGTGTCTGTCTGTGGAAAAAGACCTCGGGAAACCCTTATGGGTGATAGAGCCTGTGGATATCCCCCAATGTTCACAATTACACATTTAGGGTTCGCAGTGCGGACCAAGTGCCGCAGAATTGGGGAAACCTTATGTACACACTCGGAGCCTTGCTCCTATCAGCCCTCCTACTTGGTGCCGTTGTTTCGGTCATTGAGTCGGTACTACAGCTTGCCGGCGTCCAGGGCGCCATCAGCAAGTTGCCACTTATCGGAGCTCATCTTTCGCTCATCATTGCCATTGGCATGGTGTGGTTGTTGAAGATGAATCCGATCGCAGGTTGGGGAGTCACATTCTCAGATGAATGGATGACCTACGTCGCCAATGGCGCCATAATTCTCGGAATGATTCCGTTGAAAGATGCAGTTATCAGCATGGTGAACAAGGGCCTTCGCGCTTAAGTTCTCGCCAAATATTTCAGCTACGGGCTGTCGGTTCATTCGAACCGGCGGCCCGTTTGCATTACCGGGTTACGACCGAGACGAGCCGCGGAAAATTCGCAGTAGTCCGACGCAGCCGGCGGCAAAAACTATGAGTCCCAGAAAGCGCGCACCGATTCCGACGGGTAACGCCATCAGCCATCCGCCAGCAAAAATTGACGCAATGTGCATGGCAGTAAAGAGCCCACGTGAGCCGGAAGATTTCGGTCGACGGAAAACTGCTATTAATGAAATAACTCCCAACACGACAATTGCCAGCATGATGACTGCGGCAAGAATTGCGAGGCTTTCCATTACCGAAGACTAGACCAGAAACTAGCTATTGAGTTGCAGAGTTGTCGATCAGCCAAAAGCTCACGAGGCCTGCTGGCTGGTCATTCAAACGTACTGAGGTCAAGTCCTGAGTCTGCAAGTGGGTCACGATTCATTTGTGATGTTCGTGTTCATGTGTGTGATGAATATAGGCACGATCAGATCGTGCAAACCGTGTTGTGTAGACAATGATGAAAATAATAGTGGTGATGAGAGTGATTGTTGGCCCAGGAGCAAGGTCTGCATGATACGACACAATGAAACCAACAAGAACTTCGGAGAGTCCAATAGCAACTGCCGCTCGCGTAATAGAAGCCACTCGATTGAAGAACAGTCGGGCAGTCGCCGTGGGGGTAATGAGCAATGACACAGTAAGAACAGTGCCAACGGTGGATAAACACACCACAACGCAAATGGCTAAGAGAACCAACATTGCGGCATC
>CAMDVC010000083.1 GCA_945878785.1 Bifidobacterium breve
GCGCTGATGGTTTTCCAAATGCCACGCAGGTCTGGTGCGCCAGGCGCCAAAGGTTCGGTGCAGCCGCCAAGAATCAGAGGCGGAAACGAAGCGCCATACCCACCTGCTGGAGTGTGGGCTACGGGAATGTCATTGGCGTTCGTCATGAACCCTTACCCTACAATCACGCGACACTGACACGGCCTATTCGGCCAACTGCAGTGCTTGTATAAAAATCTCTTTCAAAACCAGGGGTGTACCACATGCCCATCGGCATAAAACATCCGGTGTCTGCTCGACCACGCTCATTTCCTGTTTCGATATCGAGAACAACCGCATCCCATTCACCCATTTTGAGAACATGGTCGACAATAAGTTCTCCAGTATCTGCATACAGCGTGAGTTGATTAGCGTTACGCCACTCTTTCTTCCACAACGGTATGAATGAGCCAGGCCCTTCATACCGCCACGCACCAATGCCCCCGTTCTGAGAATCAAATGCAACGAGAATATGTCGGTCTTGGTCGTATAACGGCGGAGACACGATGTGACCGGATGGTGTTGCGAACGGAACGAAGGATTCACAATCTGACGAGTCAATAGTTGACACTCGCCACACACGCACTGGTGCCGTATGTACTGGGGGAGCGAGCGGCATTGCTTGTCCTGTGCCAGTGGGGGAAGCGGCCAACATGTTAATAGTTGATTGGCTTTCGCCGTTGTCCATGAACCAGGCACAGTCATCGCCAATGGAACTATCCCAGGCGTAACCAGAATCTTCTCCGTCCACTCTGTATGACGCTGACCATGAGTCATCAAGTGTCAAGCGGCCACTTATGTATTGCAAGCGATGAATCACGTCGTTACTCGTGACATAGAGATAGTCGACTCCGTCTTGTCGGTCAGAAGAGAATCGACCGACGCTGTTCCACGGGCATTCAAAGACGTCAACAAGATTTAAATCAGGATCAAGAACTGTGAAGACCGAGCGCTTAGTGATGTCATCGCGAATGTCTTTGGTGACAATATTGCCATCACTAAAGACAACGTGTCCGTTGTGTGCATTGTTTGCAGCAAGTCGATGTTCGGCAACAATTTCTAATTGTGGATTCAACCGGTGCACATAAGTGCCGTTGACTACGTAGAGGTCGCCGTTTTCGTGCACGCAGATTGCACCACACCATTTGTGTCCGCCTGATGGTAAATCTGGAGACCGGCGAATGGGTTCGAGTGAGAGGGGGTCAAGTTGCTCGACCCAGCCAGAGGTATCTTCTGACTCCCCAAACGAAGAGCCGCCTTGCAAGTACAACTCACCCTTTGCGCGTTGCACGAACATGACTGGCCAGCGGCCCGGTTCCAATATTCGGGCGTGACCGACGAGATGTTCATCCGGCTGAATATTCAGTCCAGGGGAACTCACAATCTTTTGTCGGCGAGGGCCGCCACATTCCGCAGGCCATGGCGACGGGTAGTACCCCGAGAGTCGAGAGAGATAATCGCTAGCCGTCATGATGCCCCCATCTATGAATCAGACAACCGCACCGTACAAGCCCCAAGACCGCAGATACGAGGCAGATGGGCCCTGAGTGCGTAGCGTATGAGGTCTTATGTCAGTACTCCCCAACGCCGCATTCTCAATCGCTCTCGACTGCCAGCTCGACAATGTCCCTGGCACCCTTGGCCGTCTATGCGCCGCCATTGGTGAGGCCGGAGGCAACATTGGCGCCCTCGACGGTTTCGACGTGCGTGGCCCAGTTCTTCGTCGCAGTCTTGTCGTTTATTGTCGTGACGAAGCACATCAAAAAGTAGTTGTTGCTGCCGTACAGAAACTTGACGGTGTCACCGTTCTTGATTGGTGGGACCGCACATTCCGCATGCACGAAGCAGGCAAGGTTGAAGTCATCACCACCGCTCCGGTGAACGACCGTGATGATCTGTCAATGGCGTATACGCCAGGTGTTGCCAGGGTATGTACTGCGATTGAAAATGATCCATCGCTATCGCACAAATACACCATTCGTAAAAACACCGTTGCCATTGTCAGCAACGGCACTGCCGTTCTTGGTCTTGGTGACATTGGTCCTGAAGGTGCAATGCCCGTGATGGAAGGTAAAGCGCTCTTGTTCAAAGAGTTCGGTGGTGTCAATGGTTTTCCAATCTGTATCAATGCCCGCACTGCTGACGAAGTAGTCGATTTCGTGCAACGCATTGCCCCAACATTCGGTGGCATCAACCTTGAAGACATCAAAGCTCCTGAGTGTTTCGAAATTGAAGAGCGTCTTCGTGCAAGTCTTGATATTCCTGTTTTCCACGACGACCAACACGGAACTGCCGTTGTCACCTTGGCAGCATTGTGGAACTCGTTGAAGATCACTGGCAAGAAGATGGAAGATCTCACTGTGGTTATTGCCGGTGTCGGCGCTGCAGGTGTTGCAATCGGCAAGATCTTGTTGAACGCAGGCGTTGGCGATGTCATTGGTTGTGACCGTGTTGGCGCTATCTACTCAGGCCGCAGTGAAATGAACTCAGCTAAAGAATGGTTCGCTGAACACACCAATACTTCTCGTCGTATGGGAACAATCAGCGACGTCATGAAGGGCGCCGATGTGTTTGTTGGCGTCAGTGGCCCAGATCTCATTACCCAAGCAGATATCCGCACGATGGCAAAAGACCCCATTGTCTTTGCAATGGCGAACCCGAACCCTGAAATTCGTCCCGAACAAGTTGATGGCCTTGCAAAAGTTATGGCAACTGGTCGCAGCGACTATCCGAACCAGATCAACAACGTTCTTGCATTCCCCGGAATCTTCCGTGGAGCACTTGATGCAAATGCAACAGACATCACTGAAGGCATGAAACTTGCTGCGGCAATAGCAATTGCTGAATCAGTGACCGATGCGCAATTGTCTCCTGACTTCGTCGTTCCATCAGTGTTCGACCGCTCCATCGTTGAGCGCGTTGCACCAGCAGTTGCGGCAGCAGCCGTGCGTGACGGCGTTATTCGCAAAAGCTAACGGCCACGGCCATATTCATCTCGCGTTAACGCAAGATGACAACTTTCTTTGACTCCATAAGTAATATTTAGGGCTTATGTACGAATCTCTATTGCAATCATCGTTTCTCATTCGTTTGTTGGCTTCTGTATTGCCGGCGCTGATTGTTGTAGTTCCACTTGCTCTTGCGTCTCGAAAGCAGGACACCGTGAGCAGAGACGATGACAATGTGATGACCACCGCAATGCGCTTTGTGGGTGCAGCTTTCATTTTCATTGGTTCATTCGCCAACTTCACGTCATGGCAGGGTGCAAGTGCGGCCAACGCAAGCTTGAAGACCGAAATAGCGTCATTGTCGGCATTGACTGAAACCATTCTCGATTACAAGACAAACTCAGTGTTGCAAGATGCCGTGTCAAAAATTACGACATATGTCCAAACTATTCACGACACCGAATTGTCGAAAACTGGTATCAAGGGTTTCATGCAAGATTCGACAAAACTTGAGCGCAAGCAGCGAACAAAGAACGCGGCTTTGGGCGCGGCGCCAGAAGTGAAGCGGGACTCTGCGGAGCAACAAGCCCTTGATATTCGTAGTGCGGTCATCTCAATCGAAGAAGCACAAGTTGTGAACGACCGTGATCTAGATCGTATGTTGAAGCAAGTTGATGATTTTCAGATCGCACGCCGAAACAGGCTGTCGGGAACATGGCCTCTCGTGCCAGAAGTTGTGATCAGCACTTTCCTAATCATCACTCTTGCGGCATTGGTATTGATTGGAAGATACCCAACTGGTCCTCGTCGTGATCTGAAATGGATGCAGGTCTTTACTTCGGTCGCCGTGGTTTCGGCGGTGTGGTTTTCCGTGCTCTCAACACAAGACGTGAGTGTGCAGAGCGAACGATTCAATGTTCCTATTGAATCGTTCTTAGTGCGATACAAATAAGTTTTCTAAGGGTGGAGCTGAGGGCCAGATCAGACCGTCACCGTGAGTCCATTTCAGACAATCACATCCGGTTGAGACGAGGCAATGATGCGAATCGGCAACGACGAAAAGGCACGGATGGTGTTGTTCAACTTTCGCACGGGAGGGCCAACCAACTCAAAGCGCTCCACGCGACGAGCGAGGGCGGACAACACCTCGGTGGCTTCCAATCGAGCGAGGCCCATGCCGACACACGCGTGGACCCCATAGCCGAATGCCAAGTGCGAAGCATTGGCTCGGTTGATGTCGAACCTCTCGGGTTCATCCCACTTGCGCTCGTCGCGGTTAGCGGAAGCAAAACTCACCAATACGCGTGCGCCGGCCGGAATGTCGACATCACCGATGACTGTGTCCCGAGTAGCCACTCGAGTGAATCCCGTTACCGGCGTCTCCAGGCGGAGTACCTCGTCGAACGCTTGTCTAGCTCGACCGGGATCGCTGCGAAAGAGATCCCATTGGTCGGGATGGGTGGCAAACAGCCAGATCGCCGCACCCAGTCCGCTGACCGTTGTGTCGAGCGATGGGAAAAGATAATCGCAGAGCACGATTGGGCACTCTTCAGGCCGAAGCACGCCGGATGCGGCCGCTTCCAATATTCCTGCGGCCATCGAACCCTCCGGCAATTCTTCTGACGCGACCCAGGCGGCGAAATTCACTCCCTCGATGGCGAACTCCGTGGCATCGATGGCTCGTTGATTCAACGGGCCAAGCACATCAAAGTTGGCTGCTCCCCACTTCAACAATTCGGCGCGTCCTTGTTCGGGCCAGCCCAACAAGTCGGGCACCCATTCGGTGGGAAGCACTTCTGCCAGATCGGGTACGGCGTCAAACGTCGACTGCTGAAGAAGTCGATCGACCATTTCCTCGGCCCGGATGTGACCGTCAGGCCTCAACGCAGAGACGGCCTTTGCTGTCAGAGCACTGCCGGTCACCGACCGGATGCGATCATGTTCTGCGCCATCGCTCATGAGGGTGGAGCCCTGACCTGCTTGGTTGACGAGGTCATTGAGGCCGACCCCCTGCCCGGAGCAAAACGTCTCCGGATCAGACAAGACCGCACGCACGTCCTCGTAGCGAGTGACTGCGTAAACCTCGTGAGCAGTAAGCCAGACAGCGGGACCCAGATCTCGCAAGGTTCGGTAATGCTCATACGGATCGAGGAGAGCCTCATCGGTATATAGATCGCCGTCGTAAGACGGGTGAGAAATATTCGGACTCATGCCAATCAAGGTAGACGCCAAGCGCATGATTTCTAATAGTGGAGGACCGGTATTTCTCCTAGTCCCCCAATGGTGGAGCTGGGGGGAATCGAACCCCCGTCCATCAGGCGCTATTCGCCAGTGATACGACCATCCCCGTTGTAATGCTGACGCAACATCATCGACGGGTCGATTGTTTTCTTACGAAAACCGCGTGTCGTCTTTCCGGCAAGTCATTGGTCTTTCCCAACGTCAGCGTTCTTTCTCGC
>CAMDVC010000084.1 GCA_945878785.1 Bifidobacterium breve
CTCCCAACAAGGCAAGCGCATCGCGCAACATAGTTTCTGCATCAGACGCCGATACCAGCAAGCGCATCGTGTCGCGAATTTCGTCGGTTCCGTAGCCGAGCGCAGTCAACGCATCACGCACATCTGCAGCACTTGACTGAACGGAATCAATTGAGTCGCTAGAACTGAGGCCATCAAGGCGCAGTCGTGATTTCAATTCAACCATGAGGCGCTCCGCAGTCTTCTTGCCAACACCAGGAACGATAGTGAGCGCTGCCAAATCTCCCGATGCCACAACTGTGACCAACGCGGTTGGTGAATACGTAGACAGGATGGCCATAGCCATTGATGGTCCAATGCCGTGTGTAGCGAGCAAAATATCAAACGTGTCTCTCTCAACTCGAGACGTAAAACCGAACAGCGTTTGGTTGTCTTCACGAATGTGATGATGGATATGCAAGAAAGCAACAACGGTTGGCTCAAGTTCTCCGAATGTTGACGACGTCACACTGCACAGATATCCGACACCTGCCACTTCCAGCAGCACAGTGCTGGGCATGAATCGTTCAAGGACAGTTCCACGCAAACTTCCGATCATTGCTCACTCCGAGCAATTGCAGCATCACGTGAAGCGATAAACGGAGCAATTGAGCAATGGCACAATGCGATAGCTGCCGCATCAGCCGCATCAGCTTGTTGCGGAACCGTTGCAAGATTCAGACGTTGCTGAACCATGTGTCCGATTTGGTCTTTCGTTGCACTGCCCCACCCGACAATGGTGTTCTTCACTTGTGACGGCGTGTACTGAGCAACTGCGCAACCTGCACGACTGGCTAGAGCCAGCACGATTCCGCTTGCCTGACCAACACCCATAGCTGTTCGGACATTGTTTTGGAAAAAAACTTGTTCGATGGCAACTGCGTCAGGCTTGAATTGAGCGAGTAGTGATTCCATTTCGCCATGAATCTCGGCAAGACGCTCATGGATCGGACTATTGGGCGGAGTACGGATGACACCAATGGCCACAGCACGGATGTTCTGATGGGAGGTCATCTCCAAAACGGCATACCCACAACGGGTAAGACCTGGGTCGATTCCGAGAACCACATGAGGGGACGCAACGGAGGCCTGGGCGAACATATGTTTGATTGTAACCCACCCGCGCCCGAGTGAGGTGAATATCAGCGAGAAGCCTCGACTGCAGCCACAAGTTCACTAACAGGCCGGTAGGTGATGCCCGCAATGGCTCTATGGGCATAGGTAATGACCCCAGCTCCGTTAATCACAAAAACACTGCGGCGAGAAAACCCAAGGGGTCCAACTGTTCCATAGAGGGACGCGACGGCCTTATCGGTATCTGCCAACAGTGGGAAACCGAAGCCGTGCTTCGATGAAAACTGGTCGTGGCTAGCAACGTCTTGAGCGGACACAGCCAATACTTGTGCCCCTACCCCTTCAAATGCTGAGAGTTCGTTGTTATAAGAATTGAGTTGTTTTGTGCACACCGGAGTGTCATCGCCTGGGTAAAAAACGAGCACGACTGGTTGATCACGAAACGAGGACAAGGACACCGACGTTCCTCCTGTTGCAGGAAGAGTGAAATCGGGGGCGAGATCGCCGACTGAAACTGCCATTATTCGATCTCCTGCATTAGTGATTCTTCAATGTCAAAGTTTGCATAGACGTCTTGTACGTCATCGCTCTCATCCAACATGTCCATAATACGCAGAATGTGGCGGGCATCGTCAATATCTGTCACTTCAATTGTGTTCGCCGAGACCATAGTGCTTTCGGCGCTGAGAACTTCAATGCCAGCAATCTCGAGTGCCTCTTTGACCTCGTACACAATTGATGAATCAGTGAGCACACGCCATGTGTCTCCATCGCGTTCAATGTCGTCAGCCCCTGCTTCGAGAGCTGCTGTCATAACAGTGTCTTCTTCCACTGCGCCAGATACGACTATGAGACCACGACGAGCAAACTGCCAGCTGACTGCGCCAGGCTCTGCGAGCGACCCACCAAATTTTGTGAACGCATTACGAACATCAGATGCGGTGCGATTGCGGTTATCAGTAAGCACATCAACAAGCAACGCAACACCACCAGGCGCGTACCCCTCGTACATGATTGATTCATAGTTGGCGCCACCAGTTTCGCCACCGCCACGTTTGATAGCGCGATCAATCGCGTCCTTGGTCATCTGGCCGGCTTTTGCTTTTTGCACCATGGTGCGTAATGAGGCGTTCGTATCAACATCCATACCGCCCGACCGTGCAGCCACTTCAAGTTGTCGGGCAAGTTTCGCAAACAACTTGCCGCGCGCCTTATCAATGGCGCCTTTTTTATGTTTGATTGTTGCCCATTTGGAATGTCCAGACATTGGCTACACCTTTTTCCTAATTGCAGTTATTGATACAAAATACTCGTGAAGTCGAGCATCATTTGACAATTCAGGGTGAAACGATGCTGCCAACACATTTCCTTGACGCACAAGCACAGGTTCATTGTTGATACTTCCAAGAACCTCTACTTCATCACCCACTCGTTCGATGCGGGGAGCACGAATGAATATCCCCTGAAAGTCTCCGACTGAACTTTTGATAGCGGATTCGAACGAATCCACTTGGCGACCAAAGGCATTGCGTCGAACTGAGATATCGATTGCTGAAAAACTGCGTTGATCGCTGCGGCCATCGAGAATTTCAGAAGCCAACAAGATCATGCCTGCACATGTGCCAAAAACTGGCATGCCATCCGCAATGCGCGTAGAGATGGGATCAAATAATCCCGATGACTCAAGTAGTTGAGACATCGTGCTTGATTCCCCACCGGGCATCAATAATGCATCAACAGAATTGAGTTGTCCCGGGGTGCGGACTTCAACTGATTGAACGCCAATAGAGGTCAAGCAATCAGAGTGAGCAGCAAAGGCTCCTTGAAGAGCAAGAACACCGACTTGCATGTTCACCCGGAGGCCTCGCAGTCATGACTGCGTCTACCAACCGCGCTGTGCGAAGCGCTGTGTTTCGTTGATTTCGTCCATGCCGATACCGGTCATGGCGACACCAAGCCCCCGGCTCACGCGTGCAAGCACCGCTGCATCGCGGAAATGAGTTGTTGCTTCAACAATGGCTTTGGCACGAGGTGCCGGGTCAGCACTTTTGAAAATTCCGGATCCGACAAAAACAGTTTCTGCGCCTAATTGCATTGCAAGTGCTGCGTCTGCTGGAGTAGCTATGCCGCCCGCGGCGAACAATGGAACTTGCAATTTACCAGTCTCTGCAATCTCTTGCACTAACGACAACGGTGCTTGAAGCCTCTTTGCCCATTCGAATAGTTCAGCGGAATCCGCTTGTGTAATTTTGCGAATGTCTCCGAGTATTGAACGAAGGTGACGTACTGCTTCCACCATGTTTCCAGTGCCGGCTTCGCCCTTTGAGCGAATAAGTGCAGCACCTTCAGAGATGCGACGAAGTGCTTCACCCAAATTGGTAGCACCGCACACGAACGGAATAGTGAATGCGAACTTATCGATATGGTGAGCTTCATCTGCTGGTGTTAACACTTCTGATTCATCTATGAAGTCAACGCCGAGTGACTGAAGAATTTGCGCTTCAACAAAATGACCAATACGCGCTTTCGCCATTACCGGAATATGAACGCTGGCCTGAATGGCCATGATCATGTCGGGGTCACTCATGCGGGCAACTCCGCCATCTCGGCGAATGTCAGCAGGCACTCGCTCGAGTGCCATGACAGCACATGCACCCGCATCTTCTGCAATCTTTGCCTGATCTGAGTTGACGACGTCCATGATGACGCCGCCCTTCAACATTTCGGCCAAGCCACGCTTCACGCGATTTGTGCCAGTTGATGATGAACCGTTAGTAGAAACCATGTTTGCCATAGTACCGAGGCGACACCATGTCACCCCATGTGAATTACGGCTTTAGACCGCTGGAAAAGCGACTTTGGACGGATCAATTCCTGGAGCAACTGGTGCCAAGGAGTTCTTCCATGCCAATTCAACCCATGTACGGCCGGGGGTTAATCGGACGTACTGGTTGTTTGCATCGATGAGCGTGAACGGAACATTGCGATTTCCGCGCAACCATGTGATGGGGATGATGCCGCCGTCAGTCATTACGAAGCCTGTGCCCTTGCCAGTGGTGAGGGCGTTCGGGCTCTTACGGTCGGCCTTACTGCGAACGTACGTGACGTACAGCGTTACAACGTTCTTGGCGTTGACTTGTCCGTCATCTGCCATGTGCGGCTCAAGAACACGCTTGGTGTTCTCGCTGCTGCGCAAGAAGTTTCCGGTTGCGGCGTCCCATTTCCAATAAACGCGCACGTTATACATCGAGACTTTTGCACCGTCGATTGCAGTTGATGTTGATGGCTTTGCATCGCTATCCGAGCGATAAAGGAATTGAGGCTTTGGTGCTACCGCGCCGGCAGGTGCAAGGGTCCACAAATTTGAGGTCTTTGCGTACAAGTTGTGAGGGGCCTTCATGGTCTTTTCGCGGTAATACCCGCCCTTGCCACGTGATGCGCTGTAGCCAACATTGACCATGTCGCTTGCATTGATTGCTTTTGTCACGAGGTAGTTACCACCGCTCCAAGCGAACAATGGCTTATTCAATGAAGCCAAAATATCTATGTCTTGAGTACGCCCACTACGCAATGGCCCAACAGGATCACTGCCTTGGCTATGGAATACTGCAGCGAAACGTGTGAGTGCTTCAACATTTTCCTCAAACACGATGTCAGCCTTATTAAGACCAGTCTGTGGATGGGAAGCCGGATGGTTGTCGATTTTTGCAACCAAAGCAACTCGCGTAGCAGCCGCTTGATCAGTGATTGGAAGGCCTGTGAGTGGGTATCCGGGGCCAGGAGGAGTCGTTGTAAGTGGGTCAACGGAACCGGCCGTCGTGTCGGAACTAGTTCCGCCACCGCCACAGGCAGCGAGAACTGAAACCAAAATGGTTGCAACTGTTAGACGAACACGAGTGCGGTGGGTTTTCAACATGTCAGATCTCCTTGAGAACAGCAATACGGTCAGCCAATGGCGGACGCGCAAAGCCCATAGTAGATGCAGTAACTGATTGATAACTGTCATCCCCTATTGCATCAGGAGTTGCAAACCACAACGGCTGAGCACCAATGCGCCCTAGCGGTATTGCAGATGCTCTTTCGACGATTTCAAGAGCAGACACCATCGCTGGTGGATATCGAGTTGCTTGGCAAGCAGCCACATCAGCCCACATAACGGTTCGTTCGTCAGCCACGCACGCAACCACTAAAGGCATGAGTTTGTCTCCGCCAAAACGCTGCACTGCGGCGGATAACGCCAACATGTACGTCGTTATACCAATGTCACC
>CAMDVC010000085.1 GCA_945878785.1 Bifidobacterium breve
CACCCGACACGCATCTAGATAGCCTGCCCATATTCGACCCGTGTGGTGGTCGATGCAAGATTTAGGCGAGGTAGCAGAGTGGCAAAGGATCGTGTCGATCGCGACGAAGAGGACCTCGTCCGGCTGTATCTCACAGACATCGGTCAGTACGCCCTCCTCACCAAGGACGACGAAGTTCGTCTCGCCAAAGCCATCGAGGCAGGCAAAGAAGCTGTTGCCGAACTGGCAAAGATCAAGGCCCCTACCGCTACCAAGCGCCGCGAACTGCGCAAAGCAATTCGTGAAGGCGAAGTCGCAGAACGCGCATTCGTGCAGTCAAACCTTCGTCTCGTTGTGTCCATTGCAAAGAAGTACCAAGCATCTGGTCTTCCGCTTCTTGACCTCATTCAAGAGGGCAACTTGGGCCTGATGCATGCCGTTGAAAAGTTCGACTGGCGTAAAGGTTTCAAATTCTCAACCTATGCAACATGGTGGATCCGTCAGGCCATCACTCGCGGTATCGCAAACACCGGCCGCACCATTCGTTTGCCGGTTCATGCTGGCGACACGCTTGCACGTTTGCAAAAAGCTCGCTCACGCCTGGAACTGAAGTTTGGCCGCACTGCAACTCTTGCCGAGTTGGCAAAAGAAGTAGAGATGCCAGAAGACAAAGTCACCGAAGCATTGCGCTTTGCCGCTGAGCCTCTGTCATTGTCAGAACCACTTCGTGAAGACGGTGATGCTGAACTTGGTGACGTTGTTGAAGACCGTTCCGCTGAATCTCCATTCGAAACCGCCGCAACAGCATTGTTGCCTGAAGAAATTCAGCGCCTTCTTGCACCACTTGACGAACGTGAACGTGAAATCTTGCGCTTGCGCTTCGGACTTGGCGGCAGTGGCGAAGGTCGCACTCTTGAAGAAGTCGGTGAACACTTCAACCTCACTCGTGAGCGCATTCGTCAAATCGAAGCACGTGCCATGAGCAAGTTGCGTCACCCGTCATCAGACACCGGTGCTCGCGACCTCCTCTCCGTGTAGTTAGTCGGTCGTATTGCGCACAATGCGCATCACACCATCAATCGTTGCCACCAGACCGACACCAAGCAATGTTGGAATCAGCATGCGCACAATCCATTCTTGGTCAACACCTGGCACATACGCTGCGCGCACTTGATCTGCACACAGCCACGCACACACAATCAATGTTGCTCCAGCGCCGGCGTTCAACGACAGTGCGATGTGCTGTGAGGCTAGACCGCGTCGTTGTATGAAAATTGACGTTGCAGAAACCACTGCTGCACCAGTTGAAAACATCAATATCAAGGGCGTAATTCGTGCGCCATCTGGTAACCCAACAAATTGCATCACTCCGACAACGACTCCCACCATTGACATGAGAAATGTCACGGCAAAGAATTCTCTCCGCCGCCGTACTGACAAAACAACTGTGCATAACAAGGCAGCAAAGCCTGCCAGCCACCACAACATGCTTGCTTTCTCACGCAGAAAAAGCGTTCCAGCGACCGTTGTTGCTACCCCATCAACACTCATCGAAACTTTCCATTCCAACACTGTGCCACTGCTGTCTATCGGAGCTGGCCGTTTGGGGCTCATCCAATGCACACGATGGTCATGCCACATGGCTCTTCCATCTGTATCAATTTTCCGCCACACAGGGATTGCGCTTTCCACAAATTTACTGGTGTCAACATCTCCGTATCTGTTGCCGTTGATGAGAGTCGTTTGCGAACCATCGTTCACGAAGACATCACCCGTGGAGGTGATGTGCATGTACGGCTCATTTTTGTAGCCAGTAACCATCACGTCGTGACCAACTGATTGCACACGCACAAAAGTGTCAGAGCCAATAATGTCCACGTCCACTCCGTCAGGTAGCGCGGGTGTAACTGACTCGATGATGGAGACCGTGTCGCGTGGTTGCACGCTGTCACCTGATCCCATGTGTTGTGCAGGAAACGGTAATACCGATAGGAGACCCAGAATCAGACGCATGCTCCAACGGTAATGCCGGCGGCTCTCGTATTACCTAACCTATGGAAATGGCGAAGATTGAAGAACCCATCACGTTGCTGGTCAGCGACAATGTGTGGGGCCGCCATGGCGATGCAATTCGTTCAATCTCCCCTGGTGTCACCCCAATCATCTATGAAGGCAACGATATTCTTCCTGACGAGATCATTGGCACCATTAATACTGTCTTTTACTCAAGTGACTTATGGCCAGAGCGCTCACGGGGTTTTGTTCTCTCCATACTGAAGGCCACTTCGGTGAAATGGATGCACACATTTTCTGCCGGTGTAGACAGTCCGTTTTTTGTGCAACTCATGGAACGCGGAATTCGTCTCACAAATTCCTCTGGCGCAACTGCTTCGCCCATTGCTCAAACAACGGTCCTCTACATGTTGGCTCTCAGCCGCAATGTCCGTGCTTGGTTTCAGCACCAAGAAAAACATGAATGGACACGGCATGAGTTCGCAGAACTCGACAGTGCACGACTTGCGGTAATCGGCATGGGCCCCATCGGCATAGAAATTGCGCGACTTGGCGTTGCACTCAATATGAATGTGGAAGCCATTCGTCGCACTCCGAACGGAACAGAGCCATGCCCTACATTTTCCTTCGACCAATTCTCACGTGTTCTCGCCGACGCCGACTGGGTGGCCGTTGCATTGCCGCTGACCGACGACACTCGCCAGATCTTCAATGCCAAGACATTTGCCCTTATGAAGCCTGGCGCGCATTTCATCAATGTTGGCCGTGGCGAACTCGTTGACGAAGAGGCACTGATTGCCGCATTGCAATCTGGGCATCTTGCCGGAGCAGCACTTGACGTCTTTGCCACCGAACCTCTTCCTCCTGATTCCCCACTGTGGAATATGGACAATGTCATCATCACCCCACATAGTTCTTCTGCATCGGCCCAGTCAGGGCTACGAAGTGAAGACATTTTTGTGAAGAACTTTGCGCGCTATGTCGCCGGAGAACCACTAATCAATGAGGTGAACTTGTAGTTCCAATTGTTGATGCTGTTGCACACATTGCTTCTGACGAACAGGAGTCACATATGTCAACCATCTTCATGTCACCAAAAGGTGGCAACTGCACCACTGTTACCGCCACTGCCTATGCCTTGCTTTTGGCGGCAAGTGGCAGACCAACGGTTCTCATAGATCTCTGCGGTGATGTTCCGGCCGCAGCTGGCATGGCAGAACCAACAACCCCAGGCATCAATGATTGGTTAAGTGAAAGTTCTACCTCCGATGCCCAATCGCTTGTCACGCTAGGAACCCCATTCGACAATGACCTTGTTGTGGTGCATCGCGGCTCATTATTTGTGGAAGGGCAACCTCGTTGGGCAGATTTGGCACAAGCCATGACAACCCTGCCTATGAACATCATCATTGATGCCGGCGTCACGTTCATCCCAGACCAACTGCGCAGTGCCGTTTCCCATGTCACCATGGTTGTCAAGCCGTGCTACTTGTCATTACGTCGTGCCTCACGTCTGCAACGGCCTACACAGTTATTTGTTGTGTGTGAAGAAAGTCGCGCACTCACCGTGAAAGATGTCGGTCATGTTCTCGGTATGCCAGTGACCTGTGAAATTCCATACACACCGGCAATCAGTCGCGCTGTTGATGCCGGAATGTTGCCGTCGCGTGCCGAACAATTATTCGGTCCGTTCATGAATTTGTCATAACTATCATGCACCACGGTCTCGGACCACTTCAGACACACATCGATGATCCAGACATCAGCGAAATCATGGTCGTTGCTGGAAAACACGTGTGGGTAGAAGATGCAATTGGCCTTCGTCGTATCGGCACACTCACGGATAGCGAAATGGCTATCAGCCTCGAGCGCATCGCGCGTGCATCTGGCCGCAGGCTTGACCTTCTGTCTCCCATTCTTGATGCACGACTGTCAGATGGGTCACGAGCTTGCGTAGTTATCTCACCAATCGCAGTGGGTGGCGCAACCATTTCTATCCGGAAGTTTTCTCGTCGCATTTTGCCGCTGGCTTCATTTGGTCCCACTGCATGCACCGACATTATGCGCGACCTCGTGCAACAAAACATCAATGTTGTTGTTGCAGGTGCAACATCATCCGGAAAAACATCCCTGATATCTACCATCAGTCAATTATTTGGACCGAACGAACGCATCGTGTGTGTGGAAGACACAGCAGAACTGAAATTCGTACATCCTCATGTTGTACAACTACAAACACGACCACCTAATTCCGAAGGCAACGGTGAAATATCACTTCAATCTCTTGTTCGCGCATCGCTTCGACTCCGACCTGACCGGCTTGTTGTCGGTGAAGTTCGTGGCGGCGAAGTAGTCGACATGTTGTTGGCACTGTCATCAGGTCATCAGGGGTGCTGGTCAACCGTTCATGCCAATTCTGCAATCGAAACCATCGACCGACTTGCAGCAATGGTGTTGCGTGATTCTCCGCAGTGGTCACACTATCAAGCTGTGTCAACTATTCATAGTGCAGTCGGTGCAATAGTTTTTGTGCAACGAATTTCAGCACGCCGACGTTCAATTGTTGAAATAGTTCGCTGCAGCGAATCAACACTTCACACTCTGTATCAGTCAGCTGATCATGATTGATCTTCTAGTGGGAAGTTCTGTGGCTATTGCATTCGTATGTTTTGCGACACCTCGGTCTTTTCGTCTTCTTGATGTGCTTGAGATGCAACGTCGGCTACACAGCGCTGACCTCATTACTGAAGAGATGAAACCTTCGCACACTTTGCCCAGGCAACAGCGAACAATCATTTCGCCTGTGCTCGATTTTGCAGCGCTCTGTGAATCACTTGCTCGAGCCACTCGTAGCGGTGCATCACCCCATGATGCACTTTTTACAAGTCTGCAACGGCACCCTTTCCAGCACCCGTGCTGGTCAGTACTCTTCGACGACGTGACTGCGATGCACCCTTGTGACAGCGCGTTGGCCACGGCACGGGAATCCGCTCAACCGCACAGCAATGATGCACAATGTCTTTCTCTTCTTCAATCTGCCATGGTGCAAGGGAATTTCGTTCCGAGCGCTCTCGACCACGCGTCGTCTGTATTGCGAGATCGAGCAGCGTGTAGTGCAGAACTTGCCGTTGCGGCTTCACAAGCACAACTATCGGCTCGCCTACTTTCCATATTGCCATTTCTACTGCTAGGTGGTGCAATTTTTGTTAGCTCACAATTCCGGGCATCACTGTGGTCCCCCATTGTTTTATGTCCCTTACTTTTTGGTTTCGTGCTGAATCGAATCGGTTGGCGATGGATTACATCACTTATTGCTCGGGCAGTACATGACCAGCCTGACGA